>JAJDXU010000352.1 GCA_022823105.1 Dehalococcoidia bacterium | reverse complement strand
GAAAGGTGGCAATGCGGTGATACCATGGCATGGTCGGCCTCCCCAGGTGGCAACGGTGGTTGGTAACCCGTTCCTTACCCGGAGAGACCGACCTTTTCAACCCCTTAACTCAAACTGGGTACGCGTGAGTGGCCCTGGCGCCGAACAGGGCTATCGCATATGAAATCACTCACCTGTCATTCCGGCGAAAGCCGGAGTCCAGAACCTGTGAATGGCTTGATATTCCCATGGAAACAGCCGTATTCGGTCAATGGATACCGGCTTTCGCCGGTATGACGGCGGTGGGTCGGAGCCATCACATCGAGCCTGAACAGTCATGGCGCAATCGCCAACATAGCGTTGAATCCCGAGACACGCTATGATCATGCCGCCTGTCCCGCACGAAGCGGGCGCACCAATCAAGAGGTGAAACCCATGACCATGCAATCAAACACTCTGGAAGGCCGGGTCGCCATCGTAACCGGCGCGGCCAGTCCCATCGGGATGGGACGGTCCATCTCCACCGGCCTGGTTCGCGCCGGCGCGAGGGTCGCCATGCTGGACATCAACGAAGACTGGCTCGACCAGACCGCGAACGATTTGCGGGAGATCGGAGGGGATGACGCGGTCCTGCCGATCATCGCCGACGTAACCGACCCGGAGTCGGTGCAAAACGCGGTCAGCCGGACCATCGGCGAAATGGGCGGCCTGCACATCCTGGTCAACAACGCCGGCATCAACCCACGCACTGCCGGATTTGGCGGCAGTTCATCGGGCAGTCGAACCGGCTTTTTCGACATCGTTCCCGACGCCTGGCTCAGGGTGATTTCCGTGAACCTCAGTGGCCCCTTCCTGATGGCCAACGCGGTAGCCGGCCACATGATGGAGCAGGGATTCGGTCGCATCATCGGCGTAACCACCAGCATGGACACGATGTGGCGCAAGGGCGGCGCGCCCTACGGCCCGTCCAAGGCCGGACACGAAGCGCTGGTCGCGATCATGGCCCAGGACCTGGAAGGCACCGGCGTAACGGCGAACGTCCTGACGCCCGGCGGCGCAACGGCCACCAACATGGTTCTGCCCCCCGAGGGCTCCTCGGCCGATGCCCTGATTCAGCCGGAGGTGATGCAGGCGCCGGTGGTCTGGATCGCGTCCGACGACGCCAGCGACTGGAACGGCCGGCGCATCATCGCATGCTACTGGGATGAATCGCTGCCTCTGGCGGAGCGGCTGGAGAAGTGCGGGGCGCCCGCCGCCTGGCCGCAGTTGGGTCTCCAGGCCGTCCACCCCAACTGGTTTGGCCGCGGCGACTAGGTCGCGCGACGTTGCAATGTTCAGGGGCGGGTTTGTGGCCCGCCCCTCGTTTGTTTTGTGTGCCTGACGGCGAGGTCAGTGCCTGAAGCCGGTGTCGAACCCGCGCGCCGCCGGATTGATCAACAGGTCGGGCCGGTTGCCCCACCGCCTGAGGAAGCGCCCGAAATTCTTCCGGCTCAGTTCATCGCGCTGATTCTCTTCAAGCTCTTCCCACTGCCGGTGCTCATGACGAACCAGCGGCAGGCTGCTGTCGCAGACCACGCGATAGCCGGAATTTTTGAACTGGAAACAGTAGTCGATGTCGAGATTGCGATAGAACCGGAACGACTCGTGCATCAGGCCCACCGAATTGAGGTCGGCGCGCCGGAAAGCCATGCAGTAGGCCTGCATCGCGTCGGCTTCACCGCGGTCGACTTCCTCGTGGAAGTGCTGCATGTCATCGGTGGTGAGGCCAAAGGGACCGAAAACGCCGATTGTGGGGTCCGACAGGTGTTCGGCCACCGGGGACATCACGTCGCCAACAACTTCCGTAGATGCGTCAATGAGGATGATGTACTTACCCCGGGCCTGTTTCAGGCCGATATTCTTGCCCGCCGCGTCGCCCACCACGTGATCGCAGTGTATGACCGTCACGTTGTCGTGCTGCGCCTGGGCCCGTTCCAGGTATTCAGCGGTGCCATCCGTGGAACCGTTGTCCACCACGATCATTTCAACGGATGCGCCCTGGGAGTGTTTCAGCACCGCTTCAACGCAACGCCGGACATCGTCAACGTAATCATAGGCGTTCAGAAGGAAGGTGAAGTCGTACAGGTCCGGCTGATCCAGAAGCGACGGAACCTCCCGCGACGCCGACACGGATGGCCAGCGGGCCAGTTGAAGCTCCAGCGGAGTTTGCGGCCGGACGCGGGTGGTCGATCCCGTGTCCTCGACAACCATCCCGTTGGCGACGACCTCAGCCCTCATGGCGTCGGCATCGGAATACGCCGACTGCTCACGCAACTCCGCGCGCCTGGTGATTACCTGGCTATTCGTGGGCCCGATCTCGTATTGCATCGGGACCGTATCCAGGTCCAGGCCGAACACCCGGTCGAAGTCCAGGAGCAGGTCAACCTTGTCGGCAGGGGCCAGTTCCGAGCGTGCCATCTCCCACGTGATTGCCAGCGCCGTGGGCAGGTCCAGATCGTGGTGGACCGCGTCCCAGAACCGTGTGCGCCATGCTTCGGCGTCGTTGCTGACAATGTGCCCGCCCGAACCGTCACCGGCGGCGTTTTGCCACGTCCATAGCCGGTTCCTGAGCCCCGTGAGCGCTTTCTCCGCCGCTCTGAGCGACGTGAAGGTGAAGTTCATCCGGTGGCGGTAGCGCACGGTCATGCACAGGTAACGGAACGAAAGCGGATCAAATCCGCGGGTTGTGAGGTCCTCGATCAGGAACACGTTGCCTGCCGACTTGGCCATCTTCGCGCCGTCCGCCAGCAGGTGCTGCCCGTGCACCCAGTAGTTCACGTGCCGACGTCCGAATGTACCCTCACTCTGGGCGATTTCATCCTCATGATGGGGGAACACATTGTCCACGCCGCCGGTGTGAATGTCGAAGTGCTCTCCCAGGTACTTGTGCGCCATGGCTGAGCATTCGATGTGCCACCCGGGGAAGCCCTCTCCCCACGGGCTGTCCCACTTCACGTCCCGGCCCGGTTCGGCGGCCTTCCATAACGTGAAATCCCTGGGATCACGTTTCAGGGGGTCCGCCTCGGCCCGGACGCCTTCCAGCAGGTCTCCGCCAAAGTTGCGGGATAACTTTCCGTACTCGGGGAAGCTGTTGACGTCGAAATAGATATTGCCGCCAGCCTCGTACGCGCCGCCCTTATCCACCAGCGCCGTCACCATCTCCAGCATTTCAGGGATGTGGTGAGACGCCCAGGGGAACACATGGGCCGGCTGGATGTTGGTCCGCTCTTCGTCTTTCCAGAACCACTCGGCGTAGTACTCACCGATCTCCTGGAGAGACTTTCCTTCGGCCAGAGCGGCCATGATCATCTTGTCGCCGCCGGCCTCCGCCAGTTCCTGCCGCATGTGTCCCACATCTGTGATGTTCTTGATGTGGTACACCTCGTTCCCGTCCACTTCCAGGGTGCGGCGGATCCAGTCGGCCATCAGGTAGGTCCGCAGGTTGCCGATGTGGGCGTAGCGGTACACTGTGGGCCCGCAGGTGTACATCGTGACGCGGCCTGGCGTGATCGGTCGGATCTCCTCGACGGTTTTCGTCAGGGTGTTGTAGATGCTTAGCACGGCTCCACCTCCGCCAGGCGCGAGATAGCGCAAGTTTAGCATGGGCCACCCGCGTTTGCATCCGCCCCGGTTCCCTGTTCGAGGGAATCCGCCAACGCCAAAGGGCGAGCCGGACTCGCCCCTTTGCGTTCGCCGTTGCCGGAATGGCCCTATGGCTGAGGCGCCACCGCCGCGCCGGACGCTTTGAGTTCCTGGATCTGGGCCGGCGTGTATCCTGCCTCGGTCAGGATCTCGTCGGTGTGCATCCCGAACCACGGGGCCGGAGGGCCCAGGCGCGGTGGAGTCGCCGACAGCCGTGCCGTGGTTCCCGAGTGGTCAACGCTGCCCCAGACGTGGTGGTCTCGCGTTACGATGAACCCGGCGTTCCGCACCACCGGGTCGTTCCGGTAGTCCTCCATGGTCAGGTTGGGGGTAATCGAAACGCCAAGCGGCCTCAACTCCTGCATCCAGTGCTCGATGCTGTTCGCGCGAATCGCTTCGGCGATGGCGTCGGCGTCGTGGTGGATGTCTCGGAAGTTCAACCCCGAAAGGAAAGCGCCATAAGCCGCGTCGTCGGGACAATGGACATACAGCCAACCGTCGGCGGCCTCGTACAGCTTCGAACGAGTCGAGTACCCACGCGCGTCCACTCCCTCAATATCGTCCCGCTGGTAGCCCTCGTAGTCCAGGAAATACGGGGACTGCAAGAGGCCGGCCGTGAGGGCCAGGCCGCTGTCCACCGACTGGCCCTGACCCGTCCGGTTGCGCTCATGCAGGGCCAGCGCCACCGCATACGCGCCCATCAGGCCGGTGCCATAGTCGTTGACGGCGTAGGGGGCCAGCATCGGTTTGCCGTCGCGGCCGCCGCGCCGTACTTGCATGCCGCTGGTGCCCTGCGCCAGTTGCTCCCAGCCCGCGCGCTCGGACCATGGCCCGTCGTAGCCAAAGGCGTTGAGAGATGCGTACACGATGTCCGGCTTGACTTTCTTCACCGCCTCGTATCCCAATCCCAGCCGTTCCACCGCCGATTTCCGGTTGTTCTCCACGATCACGTCGGCAGATTCCACCAGCTTCCAGAACACGCCGCGCCCTTCGTCGGTCTTGAGGTTCAGCATGATGCTGCGCTTGCCCCGATTCACGTCGATGTATCCGATGGGATCGAGGACTCGCGTAGGGTCGTCGATCTTGATGACATCGGCGCCGAATTCTCCCAGCGTGCGCCCGCAAGTCGGACCCGCCAGGATGATGCACAGGTCCAGCACTCGCACACCCTGCAGGGCCGACATGATGTCCGCGGCGTTGGCGTCGGTCGCTGCCGGTCGGGCCGGCGAGTCCTGGAGCCCGGCCACCACCTCGTCCGTGTGTTCGCCCAGTTTGGGCGCGCGACCCTGAATCGCTCCAGGCGTCCCGCGCAGTCGAACCTGAACCCCGGGCTGTTTCATCCTGCCGTGTTCGGCGTCGTCGATTTCTTCCACCATCTTGGCCGACACCGCGTGATCGTGCACCAGCCACTCATCCACCGTCTTGCAAACGGTGCAGGCGCCTCCCTGGGCGTTGATGTCGGACTCCCACTGCCAGGCGGTTCTCTCTTTGAACATCTCGGCGAACCGTTCCTGCCACACATCCAGCGTGTCCGAATCCACCGGCCGCCCGAACAGCGAGGTCACCTCGTCGATCCACTCAGTGCGCCCGGCGGCGGTCAGGGTCTGCCGCGCGAAACGCTCAAACATGCCGTGGTGGTAAATCCAGCGCCCGTCGGCGCACTCGTAGGGGTGAGACATCACCGTGCGCGGGAAGTCGAACAGGTCCACGTACTCATAGTTGTTGAACTTGATGATCCGGCTGCCCATCGCCGTGAACATCGCGGAATGCAGCGGCACCTCGATCCGCTGTCCCCTGCCCGTCTTGTCGCGGGCGTTAATGGCCATGGCGACAGATACCGACCCGAGCAACGCCGAAAAGGTGCTTGCGATGGGCAGCGGCGTGAACAGCGGCTCCCCGCCGCTCTCATTGGTCTCGGGATAGAAACCGGTCTCTGCGCTGATCACCGGATCCCATCCTGGCTCGTTGCGGCTGGGATGCTCTTCGCCGTAGCCTGGCAGCGAGCAGTAGATCAACCCGGGGTTGCCGGCAGACAGCTCTTCGTACCCGATGCCCAGGCGGTCGGCCACTCCCGGCCGGAAATTTTCGATAACCACGTCGGCGTTGGCGGCCAGTTTCCGGGCGGTTGCTTTACCGGCGTCGGTTTTCAGGTCCAGGGCCACCGACTTTTTGCCGCGGTTCCAGGTGGCGAAGGCCGGTTCCGAGCGCGCCGGATCGCCTTCGGGTCGCTCCACCTTGATGACGTGCGCTCCCTGATCCGAAAGCAGCATCCCCAGCATCGGGCCGGGAACGTACTGGCCGAACTCCAAAACGTGGATGTCGCGCAGCGCGCCGGAAGATCCGTTGGTGGTCATCGTTTTACTCCTGTGTTGGGTGCTCCCCGTTCAAGTCGGGCGGTGGCTCGTCGAATGGCAAGTCGTTCGCTTCCGCCGCGCGTCGCCGCTCAAGCCATCGCAACCAGCGTTCCTGCTGTTCCTGCTTTCCTTCATCCCGGCCTTCTTTGCGGCCCTCGGCAAGTCCTTCAGCGCGCGCGCGTGCGCGTGTACGTTGCCGATACCATGCCCCGAGAACCATGTCGATAACCTCCGTCAAGATATATGCGGCTGGCAGGGCGAAGCCGATGTTGGGTGCGCTGGCGTTTACAATCCCTACTATCTGCGCGTCCCAACTCGTCCCGACGTGTGTGCTGACGTTGTTGTAAATCGTTATGGCCGTGAGTATAAGCCAAGCCGCTGTGAATATACCGGAGAACCAGCGGATCAATCTGGTAGGTATGTTAAGGATACCCGTACGCTGTTCCCAAACATCCTGATCACCGCTGGCCGGTCTCATATTCTCAACTCACCGTGGGAACGACGGCTAGGCGGATTCACCAAATCGCCCAGGGTCGCATCCATCCAGGCTGATCCCGGTTTCTCCGTCAGCGATGATCTCCGCAATTCCCTTCGACATGGCAGGACCCAGCAGAATGCCCTTCTTCTGGCCGCCGGTGCAGATGTAGACGTTCTCCCAACCCGGAGCCTGGCCAACTATGGGGAGCCAGTCCGGTGTCACAGGACGCAGGCACGCGGTGTGCAATGCGACCTCAGCCTCCGCCAGGGACGGCATCAGACGTACGGCCTTTTCGGTGATGCTCTCGCGAGCCTCATCAGTCAACGTCAGGTCGAAGCCGGCATCCTCTTCAGTTGCCCCGCACCAGATCAATCCGTCAGTCTTGTTGTACATCGAGCTGCCGCCGCCGGTCAGTTCGTGATCCAGACCCGGCCCGTTCGGTTTCATCCGGATGATCTGACCCTTTAGCGGATCCACGGGAATCGAAATATCGAGCCATGGCTCCGCCACGCGACACCAGGGCCCGGCCGCGATCAGCAGCGCCCCGCACGGAATTTCGCCGTCGTCTGTAACCACGGACTCCACCTTGCCGTTGCCCAACCGCAAACCTGCCGCATTGCCGGTCACGACCTCCACACCGGCCTGCCGGGCCGCGGCCGCCAGGGCCTCGGTGAATTCCAGTCCGTCCAGGGCCCCGTTTCCCACGGCGCGCACTCCGGCCAGGGCAAGCGGAGTAACCCGCGGTTCGAGAGCCAGCACGTCCTCGCGCTCCAGCCATTCCGCGGAAAATCCCGGTTCCGGAGCGTTGTTGAAGGTTTCCATCGTGTCTCGGAGTTCCTGCAACTCGTTCTCGTCCAGAGCTACCTTGATGATCGAGGACAGCCTCCCGTGATAATCGATGCCGGTCTCCGGGGGCAGCAATTCCCACAGTTCCTTATGCAGGTTGAACGACTGCAAAGCCATGGGCTGCAGTGGTTCGGGCCACCCGTGTCCTTCCAGTGGATTCAGCCCTCCGGCGTTGAAGCCGGACGCCTTGCTCCCGATCCCTTCGCGCTCCAGGATCGTAACTTTCATGCCTCGCTGAGCCAGGTAGTAGGCCGCGCCGGAACCGGCCGCGCCTCCGCCAATTATCAATACGTCGGTTGTTCTGTTCGTCATGGTTCAAGTCCTGAATGTTGGGGTAATGACGGCTAGGATATAATCCCAACCCGGAGGTGTCTATGCCGATCTACGAGTACCGTTGCTCCGCTTGTGGCGCGGATTTCGAGTCCATCCGACCGGTGTCGCGGGCCGACGATCCCATTGAATGCAAGACCTGTGGCGCGCCCGCCAGTCGCCAGCTGTCGAATTTCTCGTTCAAATCCGATACGTTCACGGCCCCCAAGTTGCGAAATCGCCCGGGAGCCGTATTCAGGGGTGATAATGCGAACCACGACGCGGAGTCAGACTCCCAGGACGCCGAGGTCTCCGCCGGCTAGCGTCCGCTGGCACGCGCCTCACCGCACGCGATGCATGTGCAGGCGGCCCGCAACGAGCGGTAGGTGTAGATGCCCGTGTAGTGGGCGTCGCTCCACAGGAACTGCAGGGCATACTGCCCAACCGCCATTTGGTCCAACGCTCGCACATCCGAGGGCACACTCTCGGGATCAAGAATCGCACGACCCGTCATCTCTTCCACGCAGGACGCGCACGGGCATCGGAGCCTCAGCATCCGGTGCGGATAAATCCCCCGGTGACCGTCATCCCAGTTGATGATGATGGAGTTGCCGGATATATCGACGTCGGTCGGTTTGATGATCTCGTTGGTGGCCATCGTATGCATTGAATCGTGAGCGTTAACCGGCGTTGGGCGCCTGGACTTCAGCCAGGCGGGCGGGACGCGGCATTTCGTCCGGGTCGGTGGGAATCTCGATGATGCTGGGCCCGTCGACGGCCAGCGCCTCCGCGAACGCGTTGGCAATGTCATCCGGCCGGTCGACATAAAATCCGGCCCCGCCGAACAGTTCGGCGTAACGGTCGAATCGGGGGTTCACAGTGTCTGCCCCCACGTATCGCTCGTTGAACGCGTATTTCTGGTATGCCTTTTCCGAGCCCCAGCAGTCGTTGTTCATGACAACCGAGATATTTTTCAGGCCGTAGCGCACGGCAGTCTCGAATTCCTGGGCATTGAACAGGAACCCGCCGTCGCCGTTGAAATTCACGACGGGGCGGTCCGGCGCCGCAAAGTTAGCGCCGATGGAGGCCGGGAAGCTGAACCCCAATCCGCCCAGGTCCAGCGCCATGATCAGGCTCCTGGGCTGGTAATAGTTCAACCGGTCCTGCCCGAAGTTGGGCGCGAGGCCGGCATCTAGCGCCACGATCGCGTTGCGCGGCATCACCTTGCGTAACTCTGCGTATACCCTCTGAGGCTTGATGAAATCTCCGGTCAGCGTGGCTTCCGCATCCAGGCGAGCGGCACGCGCCGCATTCCAGGCAGCGACCCGGCCGGCCCACGCGGCGTCGAGTCGGAGTTCCGCTTCAACTACGATGGAATTGATCTCATCCACCACCGCGCCCACGTCGCCCTCGACCCCGACCGTTATGGGATATATGCGTCCGATCTCCTTGGGATCAATCTCGATATGGACGATGCGAGCATCTGCCGGGATAAAGCGGTGGTCGAAGAACGTCGTAGACTGCCCCAGGCGAGTACCCGCGGCGACGATCACATCTGCATTCCGCACCGCGTCGATAGCCTCCTGCGCCCCCAGCCGGCCAAGGTGGCCCAGATAGTTGGGGTGGTCGTTGGGCACGGCATCCGCGCGCCCGTAGGATGTGACGATCGGCGCGCCCGTGAGTTCGGCAAGGCGCGACACAGGCTGGTCGGCCAGACTCCATTCAACCCCGCCACCCGCGATGATTACCGGCCGCTGCGCCGACAGTATCTCGCGCGCAGCCGCCTCAACCTGCTGCCGGTCGCCGCGGGAATGACCCTGACCCGTCCGGTACGCGTTGGGCTGCAGCAGATCCAGGTCAACCTCGGCCCCAGGCAGCAAGTCCCTCGGGATGTCCACCAGCACGGGCCCCATCTTGCCGGACGTGGCAATGCGGAACGCCTGCCTCAAAGCGTCGGGCAGCCGCTCAATCTTATTGATGGAGAAACTCGCTTTGGTGATGGGCTCGAACAACGCAACCTGGTCGAATTCCTGCGTTGAATCCAGGTGCTGGTGGTCGCGGGATGCTGACGGCGCCAGCACCACCACCGGCGAGTGCGCCACGTATGCCGAACCGATCCCATAGGTCAGGTTGAGCACGCCCGGCCCGTTGGTTACCAGGCACACCGATGGCGCTCCGGCAATTCGGCTGTATCCGTCCGCCATCAGCGCCGCGCCTTGCTCGTGGCGCACCCCGACGAACTCCATGTCGTCGCGGTCGTAGAGTGGGTCCAGCACGTCCAGGAAAGACGAACCGACGATGCCAAAAATTTTGCTGACGCCTTCCTGCTGCAGCAGTTCGATAACCGCCTCGCCGGCCTTCATTCGCTGGGGCATGGGTGGAGTCTCCTCGTTCGGGAAAATCGGCTGGCAGTGTAACACAAGGCGATCCTCGCTCCGACGCGTTTCCGACCCTCGGTCGCCGTTCGTTTTCAATGACAATAATCGGGCAAACGCTTACAAGTTAATTCACGCGTTTATGCCGCTCCGATTTACGAACCATTCGCGTGCTATAATGCCGCATCAATCACCGAGGAGGCCTCTCCGAAATGAGCACAGTGGCAGTGGAGGTGGTGTACCGGGGGATTTTTCAGAAAACCCTGGCCCGGAACATCGTCCGCACCATCGTTTTTGCCGCCCGTAAAGAAGGCAAAATAGGCACCGCTTTTGGCCGCTATGGCGACTCGCCGGAACGCAATGGCATTCCCGCCAAGCAGTTCGCCATAGTATCCGACAGCCCCGAAGAACTCGAAGAAAACCTGGCCGTTTACGAAGCCCGCGAAGTCGACGTTACCATCAACGTCGACGATACCATGTGCAAGGGCGTCGAGTCCTGGGCTTGGTACGGCCTGCAGCCCATCAACGCCCTGACCAAACCCGGCGGCACCCTGATCGTGACGTCGCGCCAGTCCGCCGAAGCCCTGATCGAAGACATCCACCAGAAGGACTCGGCGTACAACCTGGCGATCGTTCCCGCCTCCACCAGCTACTCGGGCCTTTGGGTCTACAAGGACGACCACACCGACGTGCGAATACTCGGCGCGCTGGCGCGGGTATGCCCTGAACTGGTCAGCCTTGATTCGATGCTTGCCGCCCTGGAAGACCAGGATTGGGGCGGCCTCAAGTTGACCTCTGCCCGCAACACCTACGAGCGGCTGGTGGCCCGCCCCGTCGAACCCGGTGAGGGCAACGACGAAGAACCGTTCAGCTTCGACTTGCCCGGCTGGAAGTCGATGGAAGAAGGCCTGGTTATCCGTGGGATGGAAG
>JAJDXU010000068.1 GCA_022823105.1 Dehalococcoidia bacterium | reverse complement strand
ATTGGCCGTATTCCTGGTAACCTCGTCTGGGCTGATCTCCGGTTCCAGGATATTCGGGTTGTGAAAGACGCTCCGCACTATCGCCAGTTGTTCAGGGTCGCCCAGCTGGCCCAACTCGATGGTATGGACTTCGGAAACCTTGTTTGTGAAGTTGGTATGCACCCTGATGGTTTGGAAGTCGGACACCACGAGCAGCGGCGGGTTGTTCAAAGCTTCCCGGTAGCGCTGCAATTGCCGATACGCCTCGTTCAGATCCCGGTGCAACCCCTTGAACTCCCAGGCGAAGTACCCGCGTTTGTAAACGTCGGCCCTCCCAAGGCGACCGGACGCTTCCCGCACCGTGCGCTCAAACGTGTACCAAACCTGCTGTGGGTCAAGCTCCGCTGGCGTCGGATGATCCACCACGCGACACAGGTCAAGAAACCACTCCTGAGCGCCGGCCGATTCTTGCCCCCGGTTGTACCGCCACTTGGCGATAAACTGTTCGGGCGGCATGTTCTGGTGCGGCTGAGTCATGGCAGTCATTAACCTAGCATACTACGGAGGACGGGAACATCGAACCGCCTTTGCTATACTGGCTGCGAGTACCAATTGACTGAAGGCTGCATCATGCAATACGAAACCGTCATCGGCCTCGAGGTCCACGTCCAGCTCGACACCCGCAGCAAGATGTTCTGCGCCTGTCCCGCCGACTACCAGGACGCCGACCCCAACACCCGCACCTGCCCCGTCTGTCTCGGACTCCCGGGAGCCCTGCCCGTCATCAACCGCCGCGCCGTCGAGTACACCATGATGACCGGCCTCGCCCTGCATTGCAGCATCCCCGAGTTCACCAAGTTCGACCGCAAGAACTACCCCTACCCCGACCTGATGAAGGGCTATCAGATCTCCCAGTACGACCTTCCCCTCGCCCTCGAAGGATACCTCGAAATCGACGGCGACCCCGGCATCGGCCACGGCCAGCGACGCATCGGGGTCGAGCGCGTCCACCTCGAGGAAGACGTCGCCAAGATGCAGCACTTCCCCGACGGCGACGGCGGCGAGGGCTACTCCCTCGTCGACGTCAACCGCTCCGGCGTCCCCCTCATGGAGATCGTCAGCAAACCCGACCTCCGCTCTCCCGAGGAAGCCCGCCAGTACCTCACCACCCTCCACTCCCTCGTGCAGTTCCTCGGCGTCTCCACCGCCAACATGCAGGACGGCAATTTCCGCTGCGACGCCAACGTCAGCATCCGCCCCATGGGCAGCGACACATTCGGCACCCGCACCGAAGTCAAGAACATGAACAGCTTCCGCTCCGTCTTCCAGGCGTTGGAATACGAGGTCGAACGCCAGCGCCGCGTCATCGAGGACGGCGGGCAGGTCGTCCAGGAAACCCGCGGCTGGGTCGAGGAACGCGAGGTCACCGTCTCCCAGCGCAGCAAGGAATACGCCCACGACTACCGCTATTTCCCCGAGCCCGACCTGCCCCCGCTCAACATCGGCCGCGATTGGGTCTCCCAGTTGGAAGCGGCCCTGCCCGAACTCGCCCCCCAGCGCAAATCCCGTTTCATCACGGACTACGGCCTGTCCGAATACGACGCCGACCAACTTACCGTCTCCCGCGCCACCGCCGACTACTTCGAAGCGGTTCTATCCCTCCACATCCCGTCCGGATCGCCGGACGCGGCCAAAGAGATCGCCAACTGGATCATCGGCGACCTTTTCCGACTGCTCAACCAGGATCGCCGCGACATCGCAGATTCGCCCGTCGCCCCATCCGCTTTGTCCGACCTGCTCGCCCTCATCTCCGACGACACCCTCTCCACGTCCCTCGCTAAAACCGTCCTTGAGGAGATGTACGCCACCGGCAACCCTGCCTCTCAGGTCGTAGAGGAAAAAGGCCTCGCCCAGATCAGCGACACCGGCGCAATCGAAGCCGCCGTCGCCGAGGCCATCGCAGCCAACCCCAAGGCCGTCGCAGATTACCTCGATGGCAAGGAAAACGCCGCCCGTTTCCTCATGGGCCAGGTCATGCGCATCACTAAGGGCCAGGCCCAACCCGAACTCGCCCTTCGATTGGTCCAGGAAGGGCTCGAAGCGCAAAAAAGCTGACGTGGTACAATCGATAGCCACGGAGTCACGTAATGACACTGCTCAACATCGCTCAGATCATCGCATCCGTCATCCTCGTCCTCATCATCCTCTCCCAGGTGAGAGAGGCCGGCAGCGGCATGTTCGGCAGCGCCCAGAACACCGTCCGCACCCGGCGCGGCCTGGAACGCACCCTGTTCCAGCTCACCATCGTCCTGATCGTCATCTTCCTGGTCGTATCAACCCTCAGCGCCCGCTTCCCCGGCTAAAGCCTTTCCCTCGGCAGGGGCCGGGATCATGGACCTGTTCAACGCTGAGCTTTTGCATCTGCTGAGGGACATCGCGGTCATTCTGGGCGTAGTTTACGCGCCCATCCTTTTCGCGAATGGGATCATGGACATTGTTATAAAGTTCCGGAACTTACGGAATGATGATTCGTGAAAGCGCGTAAATTCTTTTCCCGCAATTTGCCTGCGATCATCATCGCGGCGATATTCGTCTCCTGGTTCTTCTTGGTGGGCGAGGCGTTTAGCCGATACTGTCCCTTTGTACCAGAGGAACAGATTAACCCTCTGTCTTGCGATGTTTTCTTCTGGTGGCGGTTGTTTGACTGAACGGAACGTAACCCCACTGGCATGACCGCCCCGCCCATCGTCCTGCTCACCGATTTTGGCCTGTCCGACCCCTACGTCGGCATGATGCGCGGCGTCATCCACGGCATCAACCCGGCCGTCCACGTCATCGATCTCACCCACGGCATCGGCCCCCAGGACATCCGCCACGGCGCCGTCGTCCTCGCGGATTCCTGCTCCTACTTCCCCAACGGCAGCATCTTCGTCGCCGTCGTCGATCCCGGCGTCGGCACCGACCGCGCCGCCATCCTGCTGGAAACGCCCAATGCCCGTTTCGTCGCCCCCGACAACGGCCTGCTCACCTTGATCTGCCGCCAGTACGCCCCAACGTTCGGCGACACCGAAACCGCCGCGCCAACTCCGGTTCCGGATAATCTCCGAGCCTGGCGCCTGACTAACCCCGACTACTGGCAGCATCCCGTCAGCTCGACCTTCCACGGCCGCGACGTGTTCGCGCCGGTGGCCGCTCACCTCTCCCTCGGCGTCGCGCCCCAAGCCCTGGGCGATCCAACGCCAACCATCAACGCCCTCCCACTGCCAATACCTCGGCCCGAAACCAACTCAATCCACGGCCAGGTCATCTTCGCCGACGCCTTCGGCAACCTCGTCACCGACATCACCACCGACCTGCTCGACGAAATGGGAGTCGCCGCCGGCGATCCATCCGCCACCGTAACCATCGCCGGCCAAACCATCACCGGCCTCTCCCGCACCTTCCACGACCCGCCCAGTGCTGTATACGAGGACCCACCAGACGCTGATCTCCAGACCGACGGCCTCCGCGCCCTAATCGGCAGCCACGGCCGCCTCGAAATCGCCGTCCCCGACGGCAGCGCCGCCGGACTGCTCGGGATAAGTTGCGGCGCAACCGTTAGGTTATCGACGCCGGAGGATCGCCCAAACGCCTGAGCAACTGGTTAAGCCAACTCTGCAAACGGTAGCGTTCGAGTCAAAAAACGCATGATGCGCTCCAAAAATCGCTCCGCCCGCTTGCGCACTTCTCGAGCCAACCCGATAGAGAATGTCTCTTCGACGTCATAGTCCGCCTTCATGCGGAGGTCGTACAGGCGCCCGATTTCCCTTCCCCACACCCGCTCCACTACGCCACTCCTGATCAGGTGAAGACCGAATAGTTGATTGGTAGCTGGATGCGAGCTACCAGAGTCAGCAATGGAATGTAACAGCGCAGCTCTGGCAGCATGCAGGACCGCGTAGTACGCGCGCGATACGGCATCCGCGTAGCATTTGTGGCGAAAACACACTGTCGCTGCACGTAGACTTGCTTGCCCGCGCCGCCATTCCCCTATCGTAGCGTTGCGATTCGTCATACGCGAACGTGGTTCCGCATCACGCTATGATAGGTATGGGATCCAATGCATTCTCGATCCAACCATTCATCTCTCGTGTATACCATTATCGTAGGCGCAGCGAAATAATTTTCCATGTCCACCAAATGCCCAAGAGACCCAACCGCATCTTTGGTTTCCCAATCCCCTGCCTTGAGAATGATCAACAGGTTCAATCCAGGATTGGGTTGCTTGTGCCCACGAGCACGCGGCCCATATACCAAGGCCTCAGCGACCAGTTCAGGAAATTCCTCGTCTAACCGTTTCCGGTAAGTGTCCAACCAAGATCTCTCGTTATCTCGCAGCCGCAGACTCGGTTCTAAGTTCCCGACTTCGTCGGAATCGAGAAATGCCCAATCTTCAGTGTCTTCGAAATCAAAACTGGTAGGCATAGGTTCATACCTAACGACATTGAGGTTTTCGTATGAATCATAACACGCGCGTGTACGTTCAACCCCACACAGCTCGTTGCACAGAGCCACAATCCCAGTGAACGCAAACGAGCGGTGCGCTCAGTTGACGCCCAACTTCCTTGACACCACCTTCCCGATTGCTACTATTGACCCATCTCCATACCGGCGTTTCCCCGCCGGTTTTTGTATAATCCCCACACTCCAACGTTACAAATTGGGCCCGGAACATCCGTAAGGAGGGCGTTGCCATGGAACCCGAACGCGATACCTTATTGAAACTCTACCGCACCATGACCACCATCCGGCACTTCGAGGAGCGCGGCGTTCCCGAAACCGGACAGCGCGGCATGTCATCCTCCGTCCACTCGTCGGTCGGCCAGGAAGCGGTACCCACCGGCGTTTGCGCCCACCTCACCGACGACGACTACATCGGCAGCACCCACCGCGGCCACGGCCACTGCATCGCCAAGGGCGTCGACCCTAAACTGATGATGGCCGAACTCTTCGGTCGCAGCCACGGCCCCAACACGGGCAAGGGCGGCTCCATGCACATCGCCGACATGAGCAAGGGCATGCTCGGAACCAACGGCATCGTTGCCGGCAGTGTTCCCCTGGCCGTCGGCGCCGCTCTCACCTCCAAGATCCAGCGCCTCGGCCGCGTCGCCGTGGCCTTCTTCGGCGACGGTGGAGCCAACCAGGGCGTCCTCCACGAGTGCATGAACCTCGCTTCCGTCTGGAAGCTCCCCGTGATCTTCTGCTGCGAGAACAACGGCTACGCCGAATCAACGCCAGTTGAATACGGCCTCTCCGTAGCCAACGTCGCCGACCGCGCTGCCGGCTACGACATGCCCGGCTTCCATGTTGACGGCATGGACGTCCTCGCCGTGTACGAAGCCGCCGGCGAAGCCGTCTCCCGCGCCCGCGCCGGCGATGGCCCCGCGCTCCTCGAAGCTCGCACCTACCGCTACTACGGCCACACCGTCTTCGACAATCCTCTCACCTACCGCACCAAGGAGGAAGAGGACCACTGGCGCGCCCGCGACCCGCTCCTCACCTTCCGCAACCACATGACCGCCCAGGGCAACGTCGTAACCGTCGAGGAAATGGACCAGATGGACGAAGAAGCCCGCGTCCTCATGGAGGAAGCCGTGGCCTTCGCCGACGCCAGCCCACTGCCGCAACCCCACGAAATCTACGAGGACGTCTACGCCGACTACCCCGTAGAAATGATGCGCCGCGGCGCCAACATGAGCGTCTGATGCCAGTACCGTGATCATGAGGAACCAAAAGTGGCTATCTCAGATTTGACACCGGAAGAGCAGATCGCGTTTGCTACTGATTTTTTCCGGGCAAAAGTGGAGCCAAAGTTGACCGGCGATGACCGCGCCAAGTTCGTCGTCGTCGATCTAAATACTGGTGACTACGAAGTTGACGACTACCAGGTCGAAGCCGGCATGCGGTTGCGTGATCGCCGACCCGGTGCCGACACTTACACCTTTTTGGACGGTGAACCTTACATCATTTACATCGGAGGCAGTTCGATAACCTTTGACCCGCCGCTCGCCGACCAGTTCAACGATCCGCCAGCACAGGGCCCGATGGATACCGAAAAAAACGACCTCCAGCCCGACGAGATCGCTGCCCTGGGAGAACGTATATATCGCGAAAAAATTCGGCCGACTCTTACCGAATCAGACATCGGAAAGTTCGTCCATATCGACGTCAGCAGCGGTGCATACGAAATTGACGATGACGACGTATCCGGCGACATTAGACTCAATAATAGGGTTCCCGGCGCACTTTGCTACGGCAGGCGTGTCGGTTACTCCGCCGCTTATTTTATGGGCGGCCATGACGAGGAGCCGCACCTGTGATCGGCGGGCGAGTCACCGACTCTCAGCGCGCTTTACTGGAATTGCGAATCAGAGATGGCGATGGCAACTGGCAAACTTTAACGACTATGCTGGATACCGGCTTCACGGGCTATCTGGCCCTGCCGGAACCCTTCGTGCGCCAATTCGGTCTCGCATTAAATTCACGGAGGCGAATCGCATCTGCCACTCAAGATTCCACCGTGGTGCCATCCGGCATTTCCAAAATAGCCTGGTCTGGACGCGAACGTGCAGTGCGGGTTATACAAGCCGGAACTCGTCCATAGCTCGGCATGGCCCTACTCTGGAACCACCGCATCACCATCGACGCCGTTCCCAACGGTCCCGTAACCATCACTCCCATCGGAGGCTGACAATATGACCACCATGGTTGAAACCCCAATGATGCCCCCTCCGGGCGAAACCAGGACCCTGCAAACCCGCGAGGCCATCAACGAAGCCCTCGCCCAGGAGATGCGCCGCGACC
>JAJDXU010000248.1 GCA_022823105.1 Dehalococcoidia bacterium | reverse complement strand
GGTCGCATCAGCGTCAGGCGTTACTCCGACACCGTCACTTGCAGGTTGGTGCGGGCGCGGAAGCGGTCTGCCACGCTGCGGTCGGCGTCGTTGTCGTGGACCACGTAGCTGAGCTTCCACAGTCCCGCGGCCGTTGGCGTTCACGACAGCGTGCGCGTGGCGGCGTCGAACTGCAACCCGTTGTTGGCCTGGTCCATGAAGTTCCGGCCGTGGCTCCGGTGCCAGAGCAGGTGCTCGTATGGAGCGCCGTCGCCACGGTTCGCGTACGCCGCCGGCAGGGTCAGGCTGGATGCCTCGCCTACCGTGGCGGCGTGGTCGCGGAACTGCGAGGCGTCGGACACCGTGGGCGCCTCGCCTGGGTGGCGGTGTCCCAGTCCTTTTCGGAAGCCTGCGCCAGGAAATACTCGCTGGCTTGCTGGGTCGTCATTTGTCGCTACTCCCACTTCTCTGACGGATTAGTGTCTCAAACCTGTTCGGGCAATGGCGCTGCTGCAGTCTTGGCAATATTTGAATCCGAGTAGCGAAATGTCCTCAGTAAAACGGTCAGAAGTCTTCGGTGGTGCCGTCCTCGGGCTCGTAATCGTCTTCCACGCGGGCTGGGCATTCGGCGGCGCTGATGTCGCAGAACCGGCACTCTGCGAAGCTGGGTACCCTCCTTGCCGGTTTGTCGGCTGACAGCCGGCGGATGAGCGCGCCCAGGTTCTGGATGAACTTGTCGTCGACGGCCTCCGCCGAAATGCGGACCGTGTGGTCGCGGTAGGTGACCTGCCCACTGAGTTTGGCGTTCCGGTACCGTTCGAGCGACCTGGGGACGGCGTACAGGTAGATCATGACCTGGACGGCGTGGCTGGGACTATCGTGGCCGGTCTTGGCGTCGACGATGACGGCGTGGTCCTCCCGATGGGCGATGATGTCAGGTCGGCCGGCGAGGATTGCCGTCTTGCCGTGGAGTTCAAACCGGTTCTGCGCCTCGATGTCGACGTCGTGACCGCCGACGGTCCTGTTGGCGATGCGCTCGTTGAGGAGCGCGGTGTGGTCGAGCATCCACTTGGCTTGGTCGAAGTCGGAAGGGACGCGTTCCCAGCTTTGGTGGTGGGCTTTGAACCAGATGGCCCATTCGCAGGAGTTCTCGCCGGTGAGCAGGCGGGGCAGCCAGGTGGTCCAGATGTAAGGAAAATCGCGTGGGGTCGGCATGTGACGGCTCCTCCATTTTTGGGTAGCCGTCGTCAGCCTGTCGTCAGTTTATTCGGGGGCCGTGCGGTCACGCTACGGCCTGCTGTCATTAAATTTCGCCGTGCGCTGGTTGCCCCTTCTTCAGCTGGACTCGATGGCGTCCGTCAGGCAGTTCAGGAACCAGGCCAGCCAGGCCGTGATGTTCATGGAACCTGACTGCGTGACCTGCAGGGCTTGGTAGTAATCCTCCCGCTGGTAGAGGATCTCGGTCGACATGCTGTAGGAACGCGTATCGGTGCCGTCGCAGCGGGCCAGAGTCAGGTCCGCGATGGCGCGGGCGATGCGGCCGTTGCCGTCGTCGTAGGGATGGATGGTGACGAACCAAAGGTGGGCGACGGCTGCTTTGATGAGGTCGGGTTCGTCCTCAGGCTGGTTGAACCATTCGAGGAAGCGGCCCATCTCATCGTCCAGCCGGTCGGCGGGTGGAGCCTCGAAGTGGATGATGGTTTGGCCCGTTGGGCTCCTCGAAACCACCCGCATGCGTCCCAGGCGGTCGTCGCGCCAGCGGCCGACCGTGATGTCATGGCGGGGCGGGATCGAAAACAGCTCGCGGTGCCACCCGTGGAGACGTTCCGCCGTCAGGGGCGCTGCGTGGTTGGTGGACGTGTTAGCCGTTACGACGGCGATGCCTGGCTCGTTGCGTTGGCTCTGATCAGCTTGTCGGGGTCCGCCTACGATACGTCGCCGGATCGCGGCTTCGACCGCCTTGGTGTCTGGGTACTCGTCCTCGATTTGGCTGGTAGCGACGGCCGAGTCCGTCAAGTGTCGGACCGTCGTCTCGGCGACGTCCTGTGTTGTCAGCGCGGCGGCGTAGGCGACGATGTCCACCTGTTGACGTCGGGCGCGCTCCAGGAGCGGCGCGATGGCTTCCTCGTCCCAGCGGAATCTGGGCCAGTCGTTGAGTTCGTGCATATAGGTCGGTCGGCCTTGGTGAGGTCCGGCGTTTGGGTCATGTCGGGCTGTCACTGTGCGGCCTGTTCCGAGTCGCCCTGCTCGGCTTGCTTAGCGGACCTGCGTTCCCTGTGGTGGATCAGGAACGTCGGCAGGGGGGTGGTCTGCTCCAGCTCCAGCTCGTACGCCGGCGTGCGGCCTTCGGCTCGCGCCTTGGCTGCTTCGCATATTGAGCAGGGTTGCGGGTTGGCGCCTTCCATCTCTTGCTTGCGGCGTTGCCTTTCTTCCATTTCCTCTACGTGGCGTTCGACCTCAACGGGCCAGCCGATTAGGGAGGGGATATTCCGCTGCGGGAAGGTGCGGTGGTAGAGGTCGAAGGCGTCTTTCCACTGCTGTTCGCCCAAGGTGCCGGGCGGCATGATGCGAGCGTCGTCGAGGTGGTGCTGGATGGAGAGCAGGACGGTGCGGACCAGGAGGTCGTAGTCGTGGTTGTTGGTCCAGCAAGTTTCGGTGGCGTAGGTGAATCCGGCCGCCCGCGCGTCGGCGGTATCGGGTGGGTGCTTGAAGTCGTCGCCTGGGTGCTGGCGGCTGTTGAAGTGGATCAGGTGAGGTGCGAAGACGGGCGGGCGCCCTGGCGTCGAGTCCGACATCTGGAGTTCGAGTTCGCAGTTTGCGGCGAGTCGGGCGGCGTCTTGGGCGACGAGTTCAGTCTGCGGCTCGGCGTCGATGGGGATGGACCATTTGCTGCGGCCTGTCAGCCGACGTCGTGAGGTCATGGTCGTCTCCTGAGCAAGCGCGGAGCCTTACCTATTCTCGTGTGCCTGCCTGGGCCAGTTATCGAGCCAAGGAAGTTCCCGCTCCGGAAAGTTGCGGGAGTAGAGTTCGAAGGCGGCCTGCCAGCCCACGCTGTCGTGGCTGGCCGTGGATCGTACGGAGACCATGTCGCCGCCGTGGTGCTTGACAGCCAGGAGGACGGCGCTGACGAGGGTGTCGTAGTCGCGGCACTCGGTCTTGCATTCCCCGTAGTTGCTGAGGAGGCCGGCGGCCGGTTTTGCGCCCTCGGTGGGCGGGTAGATGAAGTCCTCGCACGCGTCGCCCCTGCCGTTGAACATGATGCGGTCAGGCCCAAACACTGGGTCGAGGTCCGGTTCGTGGACAGAGCGAATGAGAAGGACGCCGCAGTTGGCGGCGAGGATGGCGGCGTCCTTGCTGATTTCAGCGGTGTGTTCGTGTCCGGCGTTTACGCCCCAGTCGTGGGAGTAGATCATCGTGCGGCGGCTGCGTTCCTTGCCGACTTCGCCGAAGTAGCGACGGTTGGCCGTCTCGATGTTGTGCACGGCTTGGGGGTGGAGGACGTTTTTGGCGTATTCGATTGCTTCCCGGAATGTGTCTTCCGTGCGTTCAGGTTCGATGAGGTTGTGGAGGTCCTCCGTTCGTTGGGACGACCTGCCTTCAACGCGTGAACGATGGCCGCTGGGGGATTTCATGAGATCGTCTCCTGGAGAGTAGTCTTCGCAGTCTCCCAATATGACGATTCTCCACCCGTAGGCGGTGTAGGTGGTGCAGCCAGATTCAAGCGTTTTCCGTCGTGTATCGGATGGCAAGCCCGCGAACGCGCTGGCGCCGGTCACTCCTGCGGCTGGTTTCGCGGAGTCCAGTGTCCACCGGATGGGACGCCCAGGGTGGCGAGGGCGGCGTCGATCCTCTGGTCGTCGGCCCCCGCCTGCCGCAGAGCGTCGGCGCATTTCTCGAGATCTTCCGGCGACGGTTCCGGTATCCGGTAATCAGCGCCGATCATGTAGTACGCGTCAGAGTTGTGGCCAGTGTGTTCGACGACTGTCCGCACCAGGGCAAGGGCGAACCCGTGCTCCCGAAGGCGTCGGGAAAGGCACCTGGCCCGGTTGCCGGTCAGCCATCGGGATCTGACGCCGCACCGGCCGAGGAGTAGCTGACCAACTTCGCGGTTGTCGTGGAGCTTGAGCAGGACTGTGCGTTTGGCATCGTCGTCCAATCCTGCGTTGTCGAGCACTTTGTAGACAGCCTTCCCCGCCTGGCGGTCAAGGGCGTGGAGGCCGGCCTCGGCCATGAGCAACATCGTATAAGCACGGTCGCGCGCGTGTTCGCTGCCGGTGAAGACCAGCTGGATGAGAACCTCGCGCCATTGGTTGATGGCGTCGCCAATCGGGTAGCCGCGTGGGAAGGGGCCGTCGAACGCGCGGTGGGGGAGATGTCGGTCGGCGGTGGTCCACGACACGCGGCTGGGGTTGCCGTCGGATCCGGCGACGATGAGTGTATTGAGGCTTTGGCGGCTGGCTTCGTCACGAACTTCGTGCAATGCTTCTCCACCCAGACCAGCGGTTCGACGGGTGAGTTGTGAACTACTGCAGCGCAGTCCGGCTTCTACTTGGGCCAGTTGTCGAGTGCTGGGATCTCCCGTTCTGGGAAGGTGCGAGCGTAGAGGGCTTTGGCGGCTTGCCAGGCGGCGTGTTGCGGTCCACCCATTGAGCGCACCGTCGCGTCGTCGTCCAGGTGGTGCTTGATGACCAGCAGCGCGGCGCTGACCAGCGCGTCGTAGGGCATCGCGTCGGTGGTGCATTCCCCGTAGCCGGCTGGGAGCCCGATTTCGACGTTTCTCCTCCAGTCGGGGGGATACTCGAAGGTGCCGCGGCCGTCTTGTTCGGCGTTGAGTGAGATCCGGTCGGGTCCTAGGGTGAAGTCTTCGTACTTGTTGCGCGGCGTCTGCATTTTGAAGTCGCACTGGGCGGCCAGCGCCTGGACGTCTGCCACGATGTTCTCTGTCTGGGCCGACTGCTCGTCCTTGATCACCCAGGAGTGGGTGTATCCACGTTCTCCCGGGTAGGATTTGACTGCTTCTCTGAAAGCGGGGTTCTGCTCGATTTGATCCCACAGGCGTCGTCCGGACCTGCGCATGCGGTCGATCATGGCCTGTTGTGCTTCGGTCATGTGCCAGGTGGGTTCCGGCGGTTTGACTAGGCCGTCCACGACGTCGTCATCGTGGGGCCGGCTCGTGCCGGATTCGCCGGAGTTATCGCGTCGTGGGGTCATGCTTCTAGGCCTCCCGGCAGGGTTGACTGGCGTCGTAGCACGCTGAAGGTGGGCTGGCGTCGTTGAGGTCTGGCGCTGTGATCATGTCGGGCTGTCAAGACGCACTCCGCTTGGGCCAGTTGTCTAGCCACGGGAGTTCCCGCTCCGGGAACGTGCGGGCGTAGAGTTCAAAGGCGGCCTGCCAGCCGACGCTGTCGTGGCTGGCCGTGGACCTTACGGACCCCTTGCTGCCGATGTGGTGCTTGACCGCCAGCAGGACGGCGCTGACGAGGGTGTCGTAGTCGCGGCACTCGGTGCGGCATTTGCCGCGGTTGCTGAGGAGGCCGGCGTCCGGGTTGGCGCCCTCGGTGGGTGGGTAGATGAAGTCCTCGCAGAAGTCGCCCAGTCCGTTGAAGATGATGACGTCGGGACCGAACACGGGCTCCAGATCCGGTTCGTGGAAGGAGTGCATGAGTGGGACGCCGCAGTTGGCGGCGAGTAGGGCTGCGTCGGCGCTGATTTCGGCGGTGTGTTCGTGTCCGGCGTGCACGCCCCAGTTGTGGGAGTAGATCATCGTGCGGCGGCTGCGTTCCTTGCCGGCCTCGCCGAAGTAGCGCCGTTCGGACGCATCCATGCGACGCCTGGCTGCGGGAAGCACGACGTTGTTGACGTGTTCGACCGCTTGTCGGGATTCGTCGGTCGGTGTTGGGGGTTCGATGAGACAGCGGAGTTCTCCCCTGGGTTGGGACGATCCGCCTTCGACGGCTGAAGGAAGTCTGCTGGGGGATTTCATGTGGCCACCTCCTGGAGAGCCATCATCGCAGATTCGTAATATGACGTTTCTGCGCTCGGCGGTGCCGGTCATAGTCGTGCCGGTTGGTGCGCCACTCGCTGACGGAGGCTCCGGTGCTGTCGGCTTGGGACTTTGCGAATTCGGGCGGGTATTCGACATCTTCGGCCGGTTCTTTCCGGCCGTTGAAGTGGGTCAGGTGGGGTTCAAATTCGGGTGGATGCCCTGGGTAAGAGGCCGACAGCTGGAGTTCGAGGTTG
>JAJDXU010000282.1 GCA_022823105.1 Dehalococcoidia bacterium | reverse complement strand
ATGCACACGCAAAAACAGGCATGGTCAGTTACTGCAAACTACCGCGTGTGCATTGTGCGACCTGACCCCACTTTCCCGACCTGACCCCAATCTCCTGATCCCCGTGTTGAAACATTGGCCGTGTTGTGCTAAGTTGAGATTTCGTGAGGCCGATAACCCCAAGGCAAGGGCTTGCGGCCTTGATTTTTTGGACCCGGGCGGGAGCCTGTCTGCGCCAGCAGTAGCCGGCCCCCCGCCATGACTTAAAGGAGAACGCTAATGACAGCTGCTAATGAAGCCTTATCCACTGATACCCCGGCAACGGTGACCTTTGACACCCTGAAAGCGGCGCAGGAGTTGAGAAGAACCGGCTTTGAAGAACAGCAAGCCGAAGCGGTAGTAACGACCATCAGCAAAGCAATGAACGAAACTGTGGCTACAAAAGCGGATCTGAAGTTATTTCAGCAATCCGTACACAGCAGGTTTGAGAAAATGAATCTCAGGCTTGATGCGCTGGAGAACAGAATCATCCTCAAGCTTGGCGGTCTGATGGTGACGATGACCTTTTTGCTGCTGGCCATCGGTCCGTTTTATTTTCGCTGGGTGATGTCCCTGATGGGCACATCGTAAACGCCGGCAGTAACGGGGACGGCGGTTCCTCCCATGATCCCGCATGTGCATTGTGCGACCTGACCCCACGACGTGTTGCCCGGCACACTGGTGCCCAATCGATTGCAGATGCGCGTCAAGATCTAGCCTTTGGGTTCAGAGAGTCACGCCGAGTAAGAGTGGAAAGTGAGTTATGAATGAGATACCCGATGGCGTCGGTCGAGAATCCACCGCCCGCCTCGGGGTTCAAAATCCCGGCATAGGGGACACTGACTCCCCCGAGTTTGTCCGCCAGAAGCTGAACGCGGCGTTCCTACCACACGTGGACGCTCGCGAACTGCAGAGGCGGATCTCCCGATTCAGGAAGCTCCCTTTCCACTCTATGTCGTACGCCGACGTTAGTCAGGCGGTTCTCGATGTTATCACGTTCGATACGCCGTCGGGACGTTGTAGCGTGCTACAGCCTTCGATCGCAACGTACCCTTCGGGAACCAGGTTCTACCGGGTGAGGCACATACCCGAGGACGATCACAAGACTCCCTTGCGGTCCATGTCCAAGACCGCCGACTGCTGGGAACCCCCTAGGGAGCTTGCCAGGATGGGACGGTTGAACAAGGCGGGCGAACCGCTCCTTTATACCTCCCCGATCGACCCGTTTGTCGCCGTCGGCGAACTCAAGGTACCCGACCGCCAATGGTTCAGCCTGATCGAGTACGAAGCAGTCGAGGACGTGAATGTGGCGGTGATCGGCGGCGATGTGGATACCAAGGATCTCGATGACGCCGACGCCCTCAAGGTTGAGATGATCCAAGGGTTCCTGCGGGACGAGTTTATTCGCGACGTTGGACAGGGCACGGAGTTCCTCTACCAGACATCGGAGGTGATAGCGAAGGACTACTTCGACCTGCCCCCCGAGGTACAGGACGCTTGGTGCTACCCGTCAATTGTCGACCAGAGCAAGTTCAATGTCGCGTTCCGCCCCGATAAGCGCGCAAAACTGCGATTGATCGGAGTGATGATAGCCAAGGTTTCCAGGATCGGGGACGGGAGTCCCGTACTCAAAGTTGGCGTGGTGGCAGCGACAGTTCGAGGATGTGACGTCCTGTCCTACTTCCACATCGGCTCTCCCGAACAACGCGAGTTGTTTCCCCGGATCTCCCAGAACATCCACGATGGCGCTCGGTACGGAATCAAGAAGCGGAGATAAGCCCCAGAGGATGCAGATGGCTGGCCGACCTATCGGGAAAAGTGGGGTCAGGTCGCACAATGCACAGAAATGGGTTGGGTCAGAGTAAAAAATTCGAAGAATTTTTACTCTGACCTCTGTAACGTGGCGACGGTTCAAGCAGCCAGTTGCCGCAACACGTAGTGCAGGATGCCGCCGTTGTTGTAATACTCCCATTCTTTCGGGGTATCCACCCGGACCGCAGCGATGAATTCCGTGGTGGCGCCGTCTTCCGCGACGGCGCTGATCGCGACTTCTTCGGCGCCGGTTTCAAGGCCGGGGATGGAATAGGTTTCGCGGCCCGTCAGACCGAGACTGTCGGCATTTTCTCCGGGCTTGAACACCAGTGGAAGTACGCCCATGCCGACCAGGTTGGAGCGGTGGATGCGTTCGAAACTGACGGCGATGACTGCCCGCACCCCGAGCAGCCTGGTGCCCTTGGCGGCCCAGTCCCGGGAAGAACCGGTACCGTATTCGCTGCCGGCCAGCGCAACCAGGGGAACGCCTTCTTCCTGGTAGAGCATCGCTGCTTCGTAGATTGTCATCTGTTCCCCGGAAGGCTGGTGCACGGTCCAGCCTCCTTCGGTCCCCGGCGCAAGCTGGTTACGCAGGCGGATGTTGGCAAACGTGCCGCGCATCATCACTTCGTGGTTGCCGCGGCGCGAGCCGTAGGAGTTGAAATCCCCCGGCTTGACGCCGTTGTCGATGAGGTATCTGCCCGCCAGCGTGTCGGCCTTGATGGCGCCGGCAGGAGAGATGTGGTCGGTCGTGATGCTGTCGCCCAGTTTGACCAGCGCCCTGGCGCCCCGGATCGGCTCAATCCCGCCCGGAGTCGTGCTCATGCCCTCGAAATAAGGTGGTTCTGCACGTAGGTGGAATCTCCGCTCCATTGATACCGGCTGCTCTCCGGCGCGTCGATGCCGGTCCAGTTGGCGTCACCGGCAAAGGCCTGCCGGTAAGAATTGCGGAACATGTCCGAATCGATTGACGCGGCGATGACGGCATTGATCTCGTCCTGGCCGGGCCAGATGTCTTTCAGATAGACGGCATTGCCCTCGGTATCGCGGCCCAGGGGGTCGTTCTGCAGGTCGATATCCACTGTGCCGGCGATGGCATAGGCCACCACCAGCGGGGGAGAAGCCAGGAAGTTCATTTTGACCTCGGCATGGACCCGGCCTTCGAAGTTGCGGTTGCCGGAAAGCACCGAGGTTGCCACCAGGTCGCCTTCGCGGATGCCCCGGCTGACGTCCTCCGGCAACGGGCCGGAGTTGCCGATACAGGTGGTGCAGCCGTAGCCGACGATATTGAAGCCCAGTTGGTCCAGGTGGGCGCTGAGTCCCGCCCGGTCCAGGTAGTCCCGCACCACCAGGGAGCCCGGCGCCAGGCTGGTCTTTACCCAGGGTTTCACGGACAGGCCTCTCTCTCCCGCTTTTCTGGCCACCAGTCCGGCGCCGACCATCACCGCCGGGTTGGAAGTGTTGGTGCAGGAAGTAATGGCCGCGATGACCACCGCCCCGTCTTTCAACTCGTAATCGGAAACCGCCGTTTGCGCGGCTTCGTTGCGCCCGGTCATGTCCGCCAGGTAGCGGCGGAAGCTGTTCCCGACTTCGGTCAGGGGGATGCGGTCCTGGGGCCGTTTCGGCCCGGCGAGGCTGGGCGTTACCGTGCCCATGTCCAGTTCCAGGGTGGCGGAATAGTGCGCCTCGGACATTCCTGCCTCACGCCACATGCCCTGTGCCTTTGCGTAAGCCTCCACCAGTTCCACCTGCCCATCATCCCGGCCT
>JAJDXU010000302.1 GCA_022823105.1 Dehalococcoidia bacterium | reverse complement strand
CGACCGCTGCATGTTCGAGAGCAACTTCCCGGTGGACAAAAACTCGTACGCCTACGCCACGTGCTGGAACGCATTCAAGCGCGTGACGGCTGGTTACTCCGCTTCCGACAAGGCTGCGATGTACCAGGCAGCCGCCGTCCGAGCCTACCGCCTGTAATCGTCAAGCGACCCCGACCTCCACCGTTTTACAAATGGAGGTCGGGGATGGTCATGTCCGTCCGTTTCGGCTGTGACCCGTGGGAATGTTGCCTTCGCCCGATTTGCTTGACCGCCCCGGTGGCCTGTGCTATCTTGCGCCCACAACCGAATATGATTCTGGCGGGAGCTTGGTTTTGCCAGGCTGAGAGGGTGGCCGAAAAGCCGCCGACCGTAGCACCTGATCCGGGTAATGCCGGCGTAGGAATTGGAATTTTCCTTTATTTACCGCCAGAGTTGAAAAACTGGCGGTTTTTGTTTTGCGATTGCTGACCGGACCGCCTCGGTTGAACTGCTCGGGAGGTTCGTCATGCTGGATACCACCGTGGGGATCATAACCCTGGTGATCGCGTGCGCCGTTTTCCTGGTCGTAGGTGTCACCTACGCCTGGCGGCGTCGCCGTCAGAGCGTCGAGGACTACACCATATCCCGAAATCACGCGCCGACCAACGTTGGGATCGCCACAGTAGTCGCTTCGATGTTCGGCACCTGGGTGTTGCTCAGCCCGGGCGAAACAGGCGCCAATTTCGGCGTGGTTGCCCTGGTGGGCTACGGCCTGGGCATGGCCGGCATCCCAGTAATGTTCATGTTCGTCGGCCCCCGCATCCGGCAACTGATGCCCAACGGCCATTCCATAACCGAATACGTCAAGCACCGTTTTGGCACGGTTCCCTTCGTGTCCATCTTCGTTGTCATACTCTTCGTGATCGGCATATTCATCACGGCTGAGATGACCGCTATTACCGCCGCAGTCAGCATACTGACCGGCCTGCCACCCTGGACTACAGCCGTAGCCGTCGGCGTCGTCGTGGTCGTCTATACGGCCTACGGCGGACTTCGCACGTCCATATACACCGACCGCATCCAGTTCTTGGTGCTGACCCCGGTGATACTGCTGCTGGTCATCGTCGCCGCAGTAATGGTCGGCGGAAAACCCGATATCTGGAGCAACGCAGGGGCCGCCGGTTTGTTGTCGTTCTCAGCTCCCGGAGGCTATTTCTTCGCAATCGTGCTGATCATCGGCATCGTGGCGTCCAATGCGTTTCACCCCGGCATGTGGCAAAGGGTGTACACCATCGAAAGTCAACGGTCGCTCAACCGCACGCTGTGGACCGCCGCCGCCATCTCAATCCCCCTCACCTTCGTGATGGGATTGGCCGGCGTGGCTGCGGTCGGTCACGGCTCCGTGGCGCCTTTCCAATACCCGGAGGTGGCGGCCGCGCTGTTCGCGCTGGCCAACGACGTGTTCCCCCTGTGGCTCCACCTGCTGATGCTTATTTGCGCCTTGATGCTGGCCATGAGCACCTTGGACACCATGATGAATGGGTTGGCTAGCAACGTCGCGTCCGATATGTCGCCCACCCAGTTGAGCCGACGCTCGCTGATGGTTCTGGCCCGCGCCATCACCGTCATCGTCGCCATCCCCGCCATCATCGTCGCCTCCCAGGGTCGCAGCGTCCTGTACGTTTTCCTCATCGCCGACCTCCTGGGCGCGGCCATCGCCGTGCCGATGCTGGTCGGTCTCTACTCCACCCGAATGCCGGGCTGGGGCGTGGTCCTGGCCGGCGCAGTTGGCATCGTCATCGGCGCACTGTTCTACCCCAAGCCGGACCTGCTTTCTCCGTGGGCGTTCGTCTCCCCCTTCGGCGGGCAGATGTTCTTTGCATTCGCCTCGGCGCTGGTGATCTCATCCGTCATCGCCTTCGTCATCATCATCGGCCGCCGCATGGTCGCCCCCACCGATGAGTATAACTTCGCCCTACTGGACTCCGACGTCGAGCTGATCGACGAACCCGCCGTGGCCGACGATTAGCAATTCGCAACCAGGCAGGGGCGAATGATGATTCGCCCCTGCGCTTTTCAACACACACCGCCAACCGGCAGGAGGAACCACAGCATGACCATCGTCAACAAGGACTACCTTAGCGAACAGGCCAGCGTCAGCCCTGAAACGGTCCAGCCGTTCCCCGCGTCGCGGAAAGTGTACGAGACCGGCAGCCGCCCGGACATCCGCGTGCCCATGCGCGAGATCACCCTGTCCGATACCCACTCCAGCGAGGGCGTCGAGCACAACCTGCCCATCTTCGTGTACGACACCTCCGGCCCCTACACTGACCCCGAAATCACCATCGACGTCCGCCAGGGCCTGCCCGCCCTCCGCGCCCAGTGGATCCAGGAGCGCGGCGACACCGACGAACTGCCCTACCTGACCTCCGAGTACGGCCGCGAGCGACTCGCCGACACCAGCCTCGACCGCTACCGGTTCAGCCACATCCGCAACCCCCGCCGCGCCAAAGCCGGCAAAAACGTCACCCAGCTCCACTACGCCCGAAAGGGCATCGTAACCCCGGAGATGGAATTCATCGCCATCCGCGAGAACATGCGGCGGCAGGAATATGTCGACTCCGGCCTGATGGGCAGCAAAAAGGCCATGAATTTCGGTGCCAACCTGCCCGATGTGGTCACCCCCGAATTCGTCCGCGACGAGGTCGCTGCCGGCCGCGCCATCATCCCCTCCAACATCAACCACCCCGAGTCCGAACCCATGATCATCGGGCGCAACTTCCTGGTCAAAATCAACGCCAACATCGGCAACTCGGCCGTAACCTCCAGCATTGAGGAAGAGGTCGAAAAGATGACCTGGTCCACCCGCTGGGGCGGCGACACCATCATGGACCTCTCCACGGGCCACAACATCCACGAGACCCGCGAGTGGATCATCCGCAACAGCCCGGTGCCCGTGGGCAGCGTCCCCATCTACCAGGCCCTGGAAAAGGTCGATGGCAAGGCCGAGGACCTGACCTGGGAAATCTTCCGCGACACCCTCATCGAGCAGGCCGAGCAGGGTGTTGACTACTTCACCATCCACGCTGGTGTCCGCCTCCAATACGTGCCGCTGACCGCCAACCGGGGCACCGGCATCGTGTCCCGCGGCGGCTCCATCATGGCCAAGTGGTGCCTCGCCCACCACCGCGAGAGCTTCCTGTACGAGCACTTCGCCGACATCTGCGAGATCATGAAGCAGTACGACGTGGCCTTCTCACTGGGCGACGGCCTGCGTCCCGGCTCCATCGCCGACGCCAACGACGAGGCCCAGTTCGGCGAACTGGAAACCCTGGGTGAACTCACCAGGATCGCCTGGGAACACGACGTACAGGTGATGATCGAGGGTCCGGGCCACGTCCCCATGCACCTCATCAAGGAGAACATGGACAAGCAGTTGCAGGACTGCTACGAGGCTCCGTTCTATACGCTCGGGCCGTTGGTCACCGACATCGCGCCCGGCTACGACCACTTCACCTCCGGCATTGGCGCCGCCATGATCGGCTGGTTCGGCACCGCCATGCTGTGCTACGTCACCCCCAAGGAACATCTGGGCCTGCCCAACCGCGACG
>JAJDXU010000055.1 GCA_022823105.1 Dehalococcoidia bacterium | reverse complement strand
ACTTCGCCTTCCTGGGGCTTTTCCTTCGCAGTGTCGGGCAGCAGGATTCCGCCCCTGGTCTGGGCTTCCTGCTCCATCGGCTTGATGACGATGCGCTCTCCTAGGGGTGTGAAAGTGGCCACTTAATGCCTCCTTGGGTTGTGGTGTCTATTTTGGCCTGGTTGGCGCGATTCCGCCGGAGCGGCGATCACTTTTTGCGGGCGTAGTCCGTGGTGTAGAACCCGGAACCTTTGTAAATCACGGGGACGGCATGGAATATCCGGCGGGAGACGCTGGAACATTCCGGGCACTCCGACTCGGGAGACGCGCCGAAACTCTGGCGCTGGTCGTATTCGTGGTCGCACTCAGTGCATCGGTACACGTACCTGGGCATTGCTGCTACCTCCTTATTCGGGTCTTACCTTGCGGTGCTCTCGTAACCTACGCAGTCAATTCTCAAACACAACGCCCCGGTTGCCAATGGGGTTAATGTTAAAATTCCGTTGAAAATGTGCCAGCAACCAAGCGGTTGCCCGACGTTGGTGCAGTCTCATGACAAGCAGGAACCCTTGGTCGATCGCCTCAGGCTCTGAAAACAGAGAAGAGGGAACCGAGCTTCAACCCGAGCTCGAGAACATCCTGCGCAACGCGGTACGCGCGTTGGGCGGCAGCGCGGCCGTCGTGGCGACGTGGGACGATGCTGTGCGAAGGTTTGTGGTTACCGGCAGCTACGGCCTGGACCGGCAGCAAATCGCGCGGATCCGGCCATTGCTGAACGAGGCGATACCCGACCTGGCGTTGAGCCGGGAACAGTTCGCCTTATTGTCCGCATTGTTTCCCCAATCGGCGCTGCCGGTTTCCACCACCGGTGAGATGCAGAACCCGGTGATGGCGGTGCCGCTACAAACTCACGATGAAAACGTGGGCCTGATTTTCGTGCTGCGTTCATCCGATGCGGCGAATTTTTCCCAATTGGATCCGCCCGTTCTGGCAGCGTTCGCCGAGCAGGCCGCGATTGCGGTGCAATCGGCTCGGCTGGCGCACCTGCTGGTGCAGGAAAAGCAACGGGTGGAATCGATTCTCGAGGGGAGCGCGGACGGCATCTACACCGTTGACGCGAATCGCAGGATCGTGAGCATCAACCCGGCCATGGAAAGGCTACTGGGCCTGTCCAGCGAGGACGTGCTGGGCCTGCCCTGCGCGGTTGGCCTGAACTGGCGGGACCGGGAGGGACGCCCGGTGTGTCCGGGAAGATGCCCAATGCTGCATGCGCCGGCGTGGTCCACGGACAACGTTACTGAGCTGAGCGCCACGGTGCGATCGCGGACCGGCAGGTCGACGGATGTGGCCCTGGTTTATTCCGTGGTACGCTCACCGGAGCTGGCCCCGTTGAACGCCGTGGTCAACGTTCGGGACATGACGCGGGTGCGCGAGATGGAGGACATGCGCTCCACGTTCCTCTCGATGCTGGGGCACCAGTTGCAGACTCCATTGGCGATCATCAAGGGGTATACCAACACGTTGGCGCGGCCCGACACGCAATGGGACGGCGACACACTGCGTCGGGTGCTGGAGGCGATAGAAGAGGAGACCGACCACATGAGCCTGTTGATGAACCGGCTGCTCCTCGCCTCCCGCCTGGAAACGGGCGAACTGCCCATGCGACTGGAACAGGTGGACATGGCGGCGGTGGCAGGGAAGGTGGCAAACCGCATGGCGGGCACTTCCCAGAAGCACCTGTTCAAGGTGGACATCCCGCCGGATTTCCCTCCGGTGGTTGGCGATCCGGGGTTGCTGGAGGAGGTGCTGGTCAACCTGCTGGACAATGCGGTGAAATATTCGCCATCCGGAGGGGAGATACGGGTGGGAGGCGCGACCGAAAGCAGTGGCACGGTGATCGTTACGGTCAGCGACCCGGGGGTGGGAGTTCCACGGTGGGAGTCTCGCCGCATATTCGAGCGATTCCACCGATCGGAGAATCCGGATTCATCGCACCCCAGGGGGATCGGCCTGGGCCTGTACATCTGCGACGAGATCATGAAGGCGCACGGCGGTGCGATATTCGTGACGGACAATCCGGGCGGCGGTTCGGTTTTCACGCTGGTGTTTCCGGACGCGGGGCGCGAATTGCCATGACGACGGCGGACAAGCGGACCATTCTCGTGGTTGACGATGAACCGCACATCGTGCAGTTCACGGCCATGAACCTGGAGGTGGAAGGGTTCAACGTCGCGACGGCCAGGAACGGCAGGGACGCCCTGGCGCTGCTGGCGGAGGAAGACAGCATCGACCTGGTGGTGCTCGACGTGATGATGCCCGAACTGGACGGGTTCGAGACGCTGAGCCGGATTCGGGAACAATCCTCCGTGCCGGTTATTTTTGTCACCGTACGTGGGGATGAATCGGACCGGGTGGCGGGACTGGATCTGGGCGCAGACGACTATCTGACGAAGCCTTTCAGTCCACGGGAGTTGGTGTCGCGAATACGAGCCCTTTTCAGGAGGATCGAGGCCACCGAACCGCCACCGCTGCAGGAGGTGGTTGTGGACGACTGGCTGACCATCGACTTCGACCGCAGCGTTGTGATCGCGGGCGGCGGAGAAAAACGGCTGCGGCCGACGGAGTACCGGCTGCTCTACCAACTGGTCAACAACGCAGGGCAGCTGCTCAGCCACGACACCTTGCTGGAGCGGGTGTGGGGCCCGGAGTACCGGGGAGAACACCAGTACGTTCGGACGTACGTGACTTATCTGAGGCAAAAGCTCGAACGGGACCCACGCAATCCTGAGTACATATTGAGCGAACGGGGGTTGGGCTACCGGTTCAAGGAATTGTAGCGCTCCTTGCAGCGTTCCGGGCGGCCGCGATGGCGCGGGCGGTCTCCTCGGTTGGCTCGCTGGTGACCATGATGCGGTCCACCCATTTGACGCTGGCGTAGCAGGCCTGGTCCGCAGCGACCAACCGGCAGGGGCCACCGTGTTCCGGCGGCAACGGCGAGCCGTTCAATCGGGTCGCGAGCAAAATGCCGGCGGCGTCATCCAAGGGTATCGTCACGGAGAAATCGGCGGCAGATATGGCGGCGTATCCGGCGCCGGACAGCGGTCCGGCGATGTCCAGCAGGGCCGACAACGGCACGCCGTCCCAAGTTTGATCCGGGACTGACCAACCTTCCAGACAACGGAAATCATCGGTGAGGCTGCGTTGGGTCAGATTGGCGAGGTCGGATTCGGTGAGCAGGGTGGGGTTTTGGACGAGACCTTCCACCCTAAGGCCGGGCCAGACGTCGGGGCGACCATGGTGGTCGTCAAACACGGGCATTTTTTCGCGGGTGGTTCGATGCTCGGAATTTTCCATTTTGTCCTCCCTACACGGGGGCGCCCCTGGTCATGGTTACGGCTACGATCAGGATCAACACCATCAACAGGACGTTGACCCGGGCAATCCAGACCACGCATTTCCGGAGCAACGGGAGATAGCCAGGGGGAGTCGCGCCGGCCTGCATGTCGTTGATCATCCGGCTGGCGATGGGGCCGATGATGAAGTCATGTATGACGCTGAGCCAAATTACGATGGCAACGAGGGCCACTTTTATCTGCAGATTTGCGACAAAGTGGCCGCCCACGGTGAAGAACTCGGCGAAACCGATTCCGTAGCGGGTCGGCAATATGTACAGACCGGTGGCAACGAGGAGGACGATGCAGACCCACGAGATCCACCGAAACCGCCTCGCGACGGTTCCCAACAGATCCGGAGGCAGTTGGGGGTGTTCCGAGGGTTGACCGGGCGCGGGCATGAATCTGCGCAAGACAGGGATCAACACCAACGCCAGGAACAGGCTACCGCCTACCCAAATGATGGCTGACGCCAGGTGGATGAAAACCGCCGCTTGGTACATCATCGTTTCTCAAGTGGTGTGAGATGGTCGCGCATGTGCCGGATTCTCGGAGGAGCCGGGATGTGGATCGGCCCACGCGTGAGACTAGGATACACCAGGGCCCCGAAATCAAGGCGCGTCCGCGGGCCGCAGATTAGCTGGGGAGCCGGTTCGCGGGCAACCGTTCACAGATCGGGAGGGCGACTCGAACCAAACCGCGATTGCGGCCCTGGCATCAGGTACGGGGCAGGCTTTGAGCCGTAATCCGGATAACCCTTGCGCAGGTGCCTAACGTTGGCATTTTGAAGCGTTTTCCGGATACCGGCATCCGCCTATGGCGGACATGTCCAACGTCGGCCGGTATGACGGAGGCGGTTCGGAACAGTCACATTGAGTCTGAATAGTTACGGGTCGCGGTGGAGGTTGAACGCGGAGTAGGGAACGGTTATGCTGGCATCGCTTTTGAGACACGGCGGGTTCATCATCTTTTTTGATGAGTCACGGGGGAGACGCATGAGACTGGAAGGGAAAGTCGCGATCGTGAGTGGCGGCGCCCATGGGATGGGCGCGGTTGAGTCCAAACTGTTTGCCAGCGAAGGCGCGAAAGTGGTGATCGCTGACATTCGGGAGGACGACGGGCGCCGAGTGGAAGCGGAGATCAACGAAGCCGGCGGCGAGAGCGTTTTCGTGCGTACCGACGTTACCGATGAAGGCGCGTGGGCGAACGTGATCTCGGAGGCGGTGTCGCGGTTCGGCCGCCTGGACATACTGGTAAACAACGCCGGGATCAGCAGCAGGGCGGTGCCGGACGACGACAGCCTGGAGGCGTGGTCCCGGATCATGGACATCAACTCGACCGGCGTATTCCTGGGAACCAAGCACGCGATCCGGCAGATGCAACAGAACGGCGGCGGATCAATCGTCAACATTTCGTCCATCGCCGGACTGGTGGGGATGCTGAGCGGGCATCCCGCGTATAACGCTTCAAAGGGATCCGTGCGCATTTTCACCAAGGCCATGGCGGTTCGCTACGGCAAGGAAAACATACGAGTCAACTCGGTGCATCCAGGCTTCATGCCGCCGATGATGGGGAATATTTCCACGGAGGACGTGCGAGCGGGCAGGAGCGAGATGATCGAGGACCAGGTGCCGATGGGCCGGGAGGGCGAGCAGGTGGAGGTCGCCAACGCGGTCCTTTTCCTTGCGAGCGACGACGCTTCCTACATCACAGGGGCCGAGCTGGTGGTTGACGGCGGGTTCACCGCCCGGTAACCAGCAAAGGACAACCATCCGGCGAGCATTCGGAGGGACGCTGATGCCGATCACGGACGTAACGATAGTGAGCCGTTGTTCCCACTGCCGTCATTTGATCAGTGAGACCACGGTGAAAAAAGACAACATGCGCCTGATGGTCAGCGACCTGGTGTGGTGCGAGTCGTGCGGCGCGGAGACTCCGGAGGTCCGCGAGGTGGCGGGCCGTCAATCGGCGCTGGAGGCAGAGCGGGCGAGCTATCCGGCGAACCCGCCGGTGCCTGACCTGTCGGCGGCCGAATATCGTCGCTGGCGCGAGAATCGCACGGCTCGTTAGGGTCGGGTACGGTGGGTGGGATATGAACACAGACGACGCAATCCTGGAACTTGGCAAGCTGGTGGAATCGCCGGCGGCGGATGAACCGGATGGAGACCTGGACCTGGCGCTCGGTGCGCTGCTGATAGCGTCCACCGATTCTTCAAACGTTGACATTGATGGTGTCCTGGGCAACCTGGACAGGATGGCGGCGGCGGCCAGCGGGCGGATCCCCAGCGACGGCAACGAGTTGCAGCAGTTGAATGCCGTGACGGATCTGCTGTTTGGGGTGATCGGGCTGACGGGGAACCGGGACGACTATTACGACCCTCGGAATTCGTACCTGGACCAGGTACTCGAAAGGCGTTTGGGGATACCGATCACGCTGTCGCTTTTGTGCATGGAGGTGGGCAGGAGAGCGGGGGTGCCGATTTTGGGGATTGGAATGCCCGGGCATTTCCTGATCCGGCACCGGGACGAACCCAACTTTTTCGTGGACTCGTTCAACGGGGGACTGCTCCTGAGCCAGGACGAGTGCGGGGCACTGATGCGAGAGGCCGCCGGAGACGCCGTGCGGCTGGAGGCCAATCACCTGAACCCGGTAACGCCGCGGGAGATCCTGGCCCGCATACTCCGGAACCTGAAGGCGATCTACTGGGACCGGGAGGAGTTTGACCGGTGCATAACTGCCATCGGGGCGCTGATGGCGGTGCTGCCGGACAGGCCGGAGGAACAGAGAGACCGCGGAGTGGTGCATCTCAAGGCTGGCAATCACGATCAATCCGCCGAAGATTTCGCGGCGTATATAGAAGCAGCACCCAACGCCGAGGACGTCGATACTGTGCGCAATGCGTTGTCCAGGCTGAGGGGCGGCGAACCCTCATAACTTCATCACACTCCCACATAGCTGGAGGAGCGGTGCGATCATGATTCGCTACGCATTGGTTGGCATTGGCATTCTGGCCATCATTCCCATCGCCTGGTTGGCGTGGTGGCTGCTGAGCCCCCTGTTCACGACGAACGAAGTTTACGAAGATTTTCCGAACGCGGCGCGGGCGGTGGTGCCCGAGGGGATGTCCCGGGCGGACGTGGAAACGACGATGGCGGTGGCCGCCATGACCGACAGCCCGATGGTGGACGACGCGATGCCGGCCGCTTTGATGGAATCGACGGCCGCAGCCCAGGATCTGGTCAAGGCGGCAGGAAACTTCCGCGACGCGGACTCATTCCACAAGGGCTCGGGGAACGCGATCATCTACGAGCTGAGCACGGGTGAGAGGATTCTCCGGATCGACGAATTTCGGGTGACCAACGGGCCGGATTTGCGGGTGCTGCTGGCGAACACGCCCGATCCGGAGAGCCACGGAGACCTGGACGATGCCGGTTACGTTGAGCTGGGCAAGCTGAAAGGCAATGTTGGCGCGCAAAACTACGATATTCCGGACAGCGTTTCGCTTTCCGACGTTCAGAGCGTGGTCATATACTGCAAGCCGTTCCGGGTAGTGTTCACCGTGGCGACCCTGGCGAAAGCGTAAGGGCAGCCAGCCCACCGGGTAGCGCCGGTCAGACAATCCAGCGGGGCTACATATCATGGCGTATCTCCCGATTGAGGACTACGGCATAGTCGGCAACATGCGGACGTGCGCGCTGATCGGCGTGAACGGATCGGTGGACTGGTTCTGCTGCCCCAGATTCGATTCTCCGAGCGTGTTCGGAGCGATCCTGGACGAGCAGAAGGGCGGATACTTCAAGATCGCGCCGGAGTTGGGCGAGGCGCCGGTTCGGAAGCAGGTTTACTGGCCGGCGAGCAACGTGCTCATCACGCGCTTTCTGGCGCAGAGCGGCGTGGCCGAGATCATCGACTACATGCCGGTGTCCACTTCGCTGCACCCGCACGAGCACACCGAACTGATACGGCGGGTGAACTGCGTGCGCGGCGTGGTGCCGTTCTTCCTGGAGTGCTACCCGGCGTTCAACTACGCTCGGAGCTCGCACCGGACGGAGTTGAACGCCGAAGGCGCCGCGTTCATTTCGGACGAAATCGGGTTGCAGTTGTCCACGCGGGTGGTCCTGGAAAGGGATGGCGGCGGCGTGGTCGGAGCGTTCGCACTGACGGCAGGCGAATCCGCCACTTTTGCGATCGGCGTGCTGGGGGACGACCAGGAGAGCTACCACCCGTTGACCGAAGCGGAGAGCGACGCGCTGTTCGAGGAAACGGTGTCGTACTGGCGGGGCTGGCTGTCGCAGTGCACATACAAGGGCCGTTGGCGGGAGATGGTGGAGCGGTCGGCGCTGGTGCTGAAACTGCTGACCTATGAGCCGACGGGGGCGATTGTGGCGGCGCCCACGTGCAGCCTGCCGGAGGAATTGGGCGGCGTGCGGAACTGGGATTACCGCTACACCTGGATCAGGGACGCGGCATTCACGCTGTACGCGCTGCTGCGCATCGGGTTCACCAACGAAGCCAGCCGATTCATGCACTGGCTGGAAGCGCAGATCGACCCGTTCGATGAGGATTGGCGGAACATACAGATTATGTACGGCATCGACGGACGGAGAGAGCTGGAGGAGTTCACCCTGGACCACCTGGACGGATACCGCGGTTCCAAGCCGGTTCGGGTGGGGAACGGCGCGTACGACCAGTTGCAGTTGGACATATACGGCGAGCTGATGGACTCGGTGTACCTGTTCAACCGGTACGGGGAGCCGATTTCGTTTGACTTCTGGACGAAACTGCGGCAGATGACGAACTGGGTTTGCGACAACTGGCGGCTGGCGGACGAGGGCATCTGGGAAACGCGCGGGGGTCGGCAGCACTTCGTGTACTCGAAGCTGATGTGCTGGGTGACGATAGACCGGGCGTTGAAGATGGCGGACCTGCGGTCCTTCCCATCTGAACGGATGAAGTGGCTGACGACGCGCGATGAGATCTACGAAGAGATACTCGCCAAGGGATGGAGCGACGAGCGGCAGGCGTTCGTGCAGCATTATGGGAGCGACTCGCTGGACGCGTCGAACCTGATCATGCCGCTGGTGTTTTTCATGTCGCCGACGGACCCGCGGATGCTGAGCACGCTGGACGCGATCAACCGCACGCCGCAGCAGGGGGGCCTGGTGTCGGACAGCCTGGTGTACCGGTACAACGCCGAGCAATTTTCGGACGGATTGACCGGCCAGGAAGGCACGTTCAACATGTGCACCTTCTGGCTGGTGGAGGCGCTGACGCGGGCAAGCTGGGGAGGCGACCGCCGGCGACTGGATCAAGCGCGCCTGATGTTTGAAAAGATGCTAGGCTACGCGAACCACCTGGGGCTCTACGCCGAGGAGACCGGACCGAGCGGGGAGGGCCTGGGCAATTTTCCGCAGGCATTCACCCACCTGGCGCTGATCAGCTGCGCGTTCAACCTGGATCGGGCGCTGGGGGGCGGTCAATAACATAGGAGGCAGCACGGATGCCCATTGAGGAAGTTTCGCCGGGACTGGAGCGGATCCTGGACCTGGGACAGGAAGTGGAATGGCTGGCCAGCGGATTCGGGGGCGACGGATCGGCCCTGGGCGTTCCGTGGTGGCCGGCGGAGGGACCGGTGTGGTGGCAGGAGGGCGGATACCTGCTGTTCAGCGACATCGGGCAGAACCGCCGGATGAGGTACACCGATGCCGACGGGCTGTCGGTGTTTCAGACGGAGACCAATGAGGCGAACGGGCTGACGCGGGACCCACAGGGCAGACTGCTGGCCTGCGAACATGCGGCGCGCCGGGTGACGCGGCAGGAGTCGGACGGCAGCATCACCGTGGTGGCCGACCAGTACCAGGGGAAACGGCTGAACCGGCCGAACGACCTGACGGTGAGATCCGACGGGACGATCTATTTCACCGACCCGTACCGGGACACCTATCCGGGCATGGAATTGGGCTTTGCGGGGGTGTACCGGGTGTCGCCGGATTTGAGCGAGATAGAGTTGCTGATTGACGACTACGTGGGGCCGAACGGGCTGTGCTTTTCGCCGGGGGAGAGCGTTCTGTACGTCAACGATTCGCGAGTGGGTCTGATCAAGGCGTGGGACGTGCGGCCGGACGGCGGGATTGAAAATGGGCGATTGCTGTGCGTGCTGCAGGATGAACGGCCCGGCGTGCCCGACGGCATGAAGTGCGACCTGGAGGGGAACATATACGTGACCGGGCCGGGCGGCGTGTGGATCCTGGCGGCGGACGGTCGGCACCTGGGCACCATCGCGCTGGGGGACGGCAAGCGAGCGACGAACGTGGGGTTCGGCGGCGGAGACTGGAAGACGCTGTACATCACCACGTTTGAGGAGCTTTGCCGGGTACGGGTTAACATACCGGGCGTGCCCGTGCCGCGGGGATAGGCGGGGCTGCGTCGGAATAGGGTTTCCCGGGATTCGATGATTTTTCGGGATTGGGGCGTGTGAGGGGCGGGTTTCAAACCCGCCCCTACAGGGCAATCGCGTTTCATATACGGACAACCTTCGCTCCCATGACAGCGGAAGTCCGGGGACGAAAGCCTGCACATCTTTGACGGATCTGCTTACTTCGGCGCATGTATTCCCGCTGTGGCGGGAATGATGGGTGGGGTTTTGGCGGGTCTGTTTATTGAGATCCCTGGATTCCTGCTTTCGCAGGAATGACGGGTGGGGTTTTGGCGGGAATGACGGGTGGGGTTTTGGCGGGTCTGTTGATTGAGATCCCTGGATTCCTGCTTTGGCGGGGATGATGGGTGGGGTTTTGGCAGGTCTGTTGATTGAGATCCCTGGATTCCTGCTTTCGCAGGAATGACGGTTGGGGTTTTGGCGGGGATGACGGTTGGGGTTTTGGAGGGAATGACGGGTGGGTTGGTTCCAAAAGGCGATTGCCCTGTCCGGCCCTACGTTTGAAATTGGCGGGTGGAGAGGACGTTACCGACCGGAGCGGATGCAGTCGGCGATTTTCTCGCCGATCATGATGGTGGTGGCGTTGGTGTTGGCGCGGATGCAGTCGGGCATGACGGATGCGTCGGCGACGCGGATATTATCGAGGCCATGGATGCGGCCGTGCTGGTCGACGACGGCCATCGCATCGCTGGCGGGGCCCATCTTGCAGGTGCCGGAGACGTGGTGAGAGGTGCCGGTGTTGCGCATGAGCCAGTCGTCGAGCGTCGCATCGGTCGCGAGGTCGGCGTCCACGGGGTTGACCCGCTCCAGGAGGATTGCGCGGTAGGAAGGGTGCTCGCCGATTTCGATGCAGGTGCGGATGGCCTTGCGCATGCGCTCCAGGTCGAAGGGCTCCTGGTAGTAGTTGTAGTCCAGGTAGGGGTATTCCAAAGGGTCGTTGGACTTGAGGCGGAGTTCGCCGTGGCCGAGGGCAAGCTGGAGGCCGGCACTGATGCCGATATAGTTCTCGTCGTCGTCGATGACGACCTGGGCCGGGCGGTGTTCGGAGGTCATGAGGAGCGGCGTGATCTGCATGTCGTTGCGGAGGTAGGAGTCCTCGACGGTGTAACGGAGGCCGACCTGGATGGCGGCGGCCTGGACATCCGGCCGGTCGCCGGCGGCGAGGAACAGGACGCAGGCGGATGGATGGTCGCGGAGGTTCTGGCCGACGCCGGGGAGTTCGTGGACGACGGGGATGCCGACATCGCGCAGGTGGTGGGCCGGGCCGACGCCGGACAATAGCAGCAGCTGAGGCGAGGCGATGGCGCCGCTGCTGAGGATGATCTCGTTGCCCTCGGCGACGAAACGTTCGCCGCCGCTTTCGACCTCGACGCCGACGGCGCGGTTGCCATCGAATACGACGCGGCAGGCGTGGATGTTGGCGCGGAGGGTGAAATTGAGGCGATGGCGAGCCAGGTTGAGGTAGGCCAGGGCGGTGCTGATGCGGACGCCGTCGAGGGTGTTGCGCGCGCGGGAAGACACGCCCGTGGATTCGGGGTGGTTCTGGTCCGCGTCGTCTCTGAACCCGAGGGCGACGCAGGCGTCCTTGAAGGCCGAGGAATGGGGCAGCCACTCATCCGGTCGGTAGCGACGGACGGGGATGGGGCCGTCGGTGCCGTGCCAGTCATCCTGGAAATCGTGGTCGTTCTCCATGCGGCGGAAGAAGGGCAGGACGTCGGTGTATCCCCACTCGTCGTTGCCCCACTCGGCCCAGCGGTCATAGTCGTCGGGGATGCCGCGGTAGAGAACCTGGCCATTGATGGCGGAGGAGCCGCCGGTGGCCTTGCCGCGGGGTATGACCAGATCGGTCTGCTGGGCGGTTACGCGGGCGCTGTAAGCCCAGCTGTGGGGGCCGTAGGCAGAAAAGAAAACGTTGTTGCCGAGTTTCAGGTCATCGGGGAGGTGATCGAAATCGGGGTAGTCGGGCCCGGCCTCCAGGAGCAGGACGCTCTGGTCGGGGTCTTCGGACAGGCGGGTGGCGATGGTTGCGCCCGCGGATCCGGCTCCAACGACGATGTAGTCGTACCGCATGATAACCTCCGTAGGTGGCGAGGGTTTTGGTGGCGGTAATACTAGCCGACGCTACGGGGGCGGGCAAGGCGGCGCGTCGGGTGGCCAGGGCAATCGCATTTGGAATTCAGGTGTGCGTCCTCAGGCTCAAGCCGTAGTCCAGAGGCCACCGAATGAAGACGGCGGCCGCGAAACTGCCGACTTGAGGCACTGGATACCGGCTTCCGCCGGTATGACGGTGGGCAGGAAGAGCCTTATCCAAGGCTCAACAACAGCGGGAGAGCCTTGGATAAGGCCCAACAATTGAAATGCGATTGCCCCGATTGCGTCGCACTCAATCGGTGAGGATGGGGGTGGGCTCGTGGTAGTTGATGCGGCAGCCGTGGCAGTCGATGGGATGGCTGCGATATTCGGTGTCGACGTACTCGCCCAAAGCGTCTTTCAGCTCCCCGATGGTGGTGATCACGGGGGCCGGGAGGGGCGCTGGCAGCAATGCGGGGTCGGCCAGGAGTTGCTCCAGGGTGGGGACATCGGGCTGGGCGGCGATTGCCGCGGTGATGGCGCCTATCAAGCGGGACACCCGCCGCCGCATGCGGCGGACCATGCGGAGGGCCAACTCCGGGGTTGCGGTCAAGACCTGGCCGGGCAGGCGGTACACGTCGCGGAAGGTGCGCAGGTGGGCGTAGGCGATGCGGCGGTCGTACACCAGGCCGCCGAGGGCGGCAGTGAGCCGGCGGCGGCTATGATGACCGCGATGCCAGTGCACGGCGGCGGCGGTTACGGCGTGGCTGGCTGCGCGTGCCAGCGACTGGGCGGCGCGGGCGCAGTCGCCAGCGGCGAGGTTGGCCGGGGCGGAGTCCAAGTAGTGTCGGCTGCGGTCCAGGTGATGGGCTGGGTTCAATGACGGTTTCCTCCGGGAGGGCGGGCGTGTTCGGGCCGGGCGTGAGCGAGGCATGGCTCGCGCCTACGGCGGGGCAAGCCAGCGCCGAGTCGGCGCCGGCGTTGGGCCGGCGCCAGCATTGCGTCGGGTTGGTGGGGCGGGTTTGAAACCCGC
>JAJDXU010000002.1 GCA_022823105.1 Dehalococcoidia bacterium | reverse complement strand
AATACATGCCAGAATCGCCAAAACTCACCATAGGATGAAACGACCATGCAGTTGCGAATCATGTCTCCCGCCGCCGCGCGGGTGGATTTCAAGTTCCCGCCGGCTCCACGCCTCGACACTCTGGAGGGCAAGACCATCGGCCTCTACGACAACATGACCGGCGGCGCCGGCGTGGCCGTTGACCGTGTCGCCGAGCACATCGCCAGCCGCTACTCCAACGTCAAGTTCGAGAGTTACGGCGGGCCTCGGCGTGAGGGCCGCCCTTCGCTCAGTCGCGGCGTACACATCGACGAGGCGGAGGCGGCGATCATCGCCAACGAGGTTGACGCTATGGTGGGCGCAGCAGCCCATTGAGGGGGCTGCACGTCGTGGCTTGCCCACGACATGGTAGCTATGGAAAGGGCCGGCATCCCCGCCGTCGGTATCGCCGCCCGCAGTTTCGCCCGCGCCTGGCAATCCTGCGTGGACGGCTGGGGCCAGCCCGCCACCGCGTTCGTGACCATTCCCCACGCCTGCACCGGGCAGCAGTCCGATTACATCCACAGCATGGTGGATGAGCAGATCGACAACATCATCCTGGGCCTTACCAGGATGTCCACCAATGTCGACCTCACCGGCATGACCAACGGCCACAGCGAGACCGACGTATTCACCGTCACGCTGGACGATTCGCCGTGGGGCATCGATGCTGTCAACCGCTTCATGGAGGAGCGGGACTGGAGCGACGGCATGCCCGTCGTCCCGCCCACGCCGGAATTGGTGGAGGCCATGCTCAAGGGCACTCGCCGCGCGCCCCAGGACGTGGTGATGGTCATGGAGCCGGGCTTCGGCCTCGCCACCGTGGAAAAGATCGCCATCAACGCGGTCATGGCCGGCTGCCGTCCCGAGCAGTTCCCCATCCTGCTGGCCGCCATCGAGTGCATCGCCAAGCCCGAGAGCAACCACCGCGACATGCAGGTGTCGGGGCACACCGAGGCCCCGCTGATCCTGGTCAACGGCCCCATCGCCGACCGCGCCGGCATCAACTACGGCACCTCCGCCATGGGCCCCGGCGTGGTCAACAAGGCCAACACCGCCATCGGCCGCGCGCTGCGCCTGTGCCTCATCAACATCGGCTACTGCAAGGCCGGCGCCGGCGACCCCAACTTCATCGGCCTGCCCACCAAGTTCGGCATGTGCATCGCCGAAAACGAAGAGGTCAGCCCCTGGCAGCCCTACCACGTGGACAAGGGGTTCCGCCCCGACGAGAGCGCCGTCACCGTGGTGACCGTCACCGGTCCCACCGACGTGCTGGACAACGCGTCCAGGAACCACCTGGACACCCTCAACAACATCGCGTCCATGATGTTCTACCGCCACGCCGGCGGCGGCGCGTGGATCAAGGGCCACCAGTCGGCGCAGGTTGGCCACACCAACCAGCGCGTGCCCTACCAGGGCCCCTACCATCCCATCATGCTCAGCCCGTCGCGCGCCGTCATCCTGAATAACGCAGGATTCAGCAAGCGCGACGCCCAGGAGTGGCTGCACGAGCGTTGTCGCGCCTCCGTCCAGGATGCCATCCGCAACGGCGTCCCCACCGACGAGAACGGCAAGTGGCTGGCCCACCCCGAGTTGCAGCACCTGGCCGATGATCCCAACGCCACAATCCCGGCGCTGGAAGATCCGGACCAGTACCTGCTCTGGGTCACGGGCGGCTCCACCCACTACGCCAACTTCTTCTACGGCACCTACGGCATCGCGACGGTTCCGGTGGAGGACGTGGCGTAGGTCACGGTATGGGTTCCTGAGGCGGCGCATCGCCAGGGTCAAAGACCCGGATGTGCAGGTCTCGGAACGCCGGCGTCTGATTGGTTGTTGACCGCAGCACAGGCGGCGGAGGGAGTCGAACCTCCCGAAGCCGGCCTGTTTGCGGACGCCGAAACGTGGCCCGGATACTGCCGAAACGTGGCCCGGATGATAACGCGGCCCGGATAACGGAGAGCGGGATAAGGCGGGCGAACATCAAGCCCGCCAATTACGCAGCTATGTCAGTCAAGCAGTGAGCCATGACCGGGGCAATCGGCGTCCCGCCCTCATATTGGGCAAACGACCGTTTCAATGACGCACCGCGGCCGGTCATTGCAGCGTCGAACGGCTCGTCGGAACCCACGCGCACTCGCGCTCCGGCCCGGTATCTTGCCGCCTGCCGCCCCCAACCGACCCCTCCCGCACGTACTGAACGCGTGGCAGTTGTTCAAACTCGAGGTGGCCGTCAGGAACCCAAACCGTCATACGCATGAGATTGACAAACAGCCAACCCCCGACTACCATCAAGATGCGCGGAGTGGTCGGAGAACGTCGTCGTGCTCAGTATGATGGACGCCGGACATAAACCGCGCTTTTTCGTGTTTCCGCAGCCGCATTATTGCCACCTGCCTGCGTAAACCGTGAACAAAGACGGCGTGCGCCAAACTTCGGATGATGATCCATCCGGCATCAGTCGTTCATCGGGGGTTAGCCCCAGTCGCCCTTTCAATACGTTGACCAAATTGCGCTTTGCGGCGACAGTTGGCGACTTGGCGCTGTATTGCCCCGCGGCGTCGCGGCAATCAAACTGGACACAGCCCAACAGCACGTCTGCCAACTGGAGGTAAACGGATATATCCGATTTGGCTCTCAGGCAACCCTTGACGCGATGAGCTGAGCAAATGATGTCTTCCAGATGGACGTTGGAGTTGCCCGGTTTGTCTTGAAAATCAACGATTGCAAACACGTCGCGGTCAACTCGGCGTTCCAATAGATCGCGGGTGATGTGAGCATAGGCGCTCCACGAGTCATTGCCCCACTGAGCCAAACTATAATCGGGGTCCCGGCGGTCCAGCAACACCGCATGAAACTGCGGCTCCGGGAACGCAAAATAAAGATTCAGCAGGTCCGCGTACTGCTGGAAGTTGGCGCCCCGTATTTTCGTAAATTTATACTCGTGGTGGCGCGCAGCCTGCATCAACTGTGTGGCCTCTTGCAGCGTTGGCGGCTCACTGCGCGAACGGATGTCATCGTAAATGCGTCTCCTCGCCGTCATTCGCTCTCGACTGAAGTTGAAGTGACGGCGGTACAACGTGTCGGTGATATCCCGCGTATCCGGCACCACCAGCGCCCCGATGCCATAGATAGGTTGCTGCTGCGGTGAGCCCGAAAGCACACCGGTCTCGTCGACGAATACGGGGCAGACCTCCATGGCGCCGGATGACAGGTGCGTTGGGCGGCTCGACGTTGTGGTCCGAGCCGCCCATTCCAATCACAACCCCGTGATCTCCAGCGTCCGCACCTCGTCGGCCTCAAAGTCGGCAATCCGGATGGCATGGTTGTTGGTGTCCGCGATGTACAGCAGCGGCTGCCGCCCATTCTCGAAAACGGCGAAACTCAACCCACTGGGCTCGCTGAACGTCGCCAGCTTCCCCGCGCCGTCGTGCAGCCCCATCGCGCCGGAACCCAGCACCGTCTGCACCGAGCGCATCAGCGGCAGCGCCTTCTTGATCTTGTGGTTGTAGGTGTCGGCGATGAACAGTTCGCCCTCGTGCCACTCGATCCCGATGGGATGCTGCAACCGCACGTGATGCTCCACCCCGTCCCGGTCGCCGAACGCGAACAGGTCGATGCCCACCAGCGTCGCCACCCGGCCGGTCACCGGATCAATGCCGGCGCTGCGCACGCTGCTGGTCTCCGAGTCCGCAAAGTACAGGATGGCATCGCCGCCCCGGTCTTTGCCAACCACGATCCCGCTGGGCTGGGCCAGCGTCGCCTGCGCCAGCGGCCCGTTGTCGATGTTCTCGCCGCCCGTCCCGGCATGGGGACACACCACGCCGTCGGCCAGCGACAGCCGCCACAGCTGGTGCGTGCCCGCCATGGCGATGTACAGCGTGCCGTCATGGTGCGTCAAATCCCACGGGCTGCTCAACGCGATCTGCGTGCCCGGGCCCGACGCGCGCCGGTCGTGCCCCTGCTCCCCCGTTCCCGCGATGGTGTCCACCGTGCCGGCGGCAAGGTTTACGCGGCGGATGGCGTGGTTCTCAGTGTCCGCGACATACAACACGCCGCCCACCAGTTCCATCCCCTGCGGATGGTTGAAAGCCGCGCTGGCGTAGTCGCCATCGGCGAACGCCTCTGCTCCCGACCCGACCACGGCCTGCACCTGTCCATCCAGGTCGGCAATGACGATGCGGTTGTGGTTGGTGTCGGCGATGAACAGTCGGTTGCCCGGCCCGTCGGCCAGCACCTTGCCGGGAAAGGCCAGCGCAGTTTCCTCCACCGCTTCCGGTTTGAGTCCCAGGTCGCGGCGATCGATCAGCCCCTGTTCGTCAAACTCGGCCACCATCCGTCCGATCAGGTCGTCGAAGGCCTCATAGGGCAGCTCGCCCTCATGCTTGCCGATCACCTTGCCCTCGGGGTCAACGAACATCAGCGTCGGCCAGGCTCGGCAGGCGTACTGCTGCCAGACCTGGAACTCGGCGTCGTTGACGATGGGGTGTTTCAGCTCGTAGCGCTGGGCCGCCAGCAGCACGTTGTCTGCGTACTTCTCGTTGGGGAACTTGGCGGAATGGACCCCAATGACCACCAGCTCGTCCGCGTACTTCTCTTCCATTTTCCGCAACTGCGGAAACACGTGCACGCAGTTGATTCAACAATAGGTCCAGAAGTCCAGGATGACCACCTTGCCGCGCAGGTCGGCCATGCTCAGCGGGCGGTCGGTGTTGATCCATTCGACGCTGTCGGGGAAGTCCGGCGCGTTGACGGTGCCGGCAAAGGAGCGGGTGGCCATGTTGGAGCCTCCATTTTCAAGTTAGACCCGTCATTCCAGTTGCACCCGTCATTCCGGCGAAAGTCGCAGATGCGCCTTTGGCGTGCCGGAA
>JAJDXU010000028.1 GCA_022823105.1 Dehalococcoidia bacterium | reverse complement strand
GGAGATGACGGTGGACCTTGGGTTCGCGTGGATGACGCTGCCCAGTGGCCGCGAGGTGAGCATAGTCGACGTGCCGGGGCACGAGCGATTCATCAAGAACATGCTGGCCGGGGTGGGCGCGATCGACCTGGCGCTGCTGATCGTGGCGGCCGACGAGAGCGTGATGCCTCAGACGCGGGAGCACCTGGCGATACTGGATATTATCCGCATACGAAGAGGGTTGGTGGTGATCACCAAAACCGACCTGGTGGACGAGGAGCTGGTGGAACTGGTCAAGGCGGAGGTTGAAGACGCGCTGGAGGACACGGCGTTCGCCGGTTGCCAGATGGTGGCCGTGTCCGCATACACCGGGGACGGGATGGACGAACTCAAGGCCACGATCGACGAGATACTGAACGATACGGAGGCGCGCCGGGACCTGGGCCGGCCACGGCTGCCGGTGGACCGCTGTTTCACCGTGAGCGGGTTCGGGACGGTGGTGACGGGCACGTTGATCGACGGCTCGGTTGCGGTGGGTCAGCAGATAGAACTGGCGCCGTCGGGAACGCGGGCGCGGATTCGAGGTTTGCAGAGCCACAAATCGCGCCTGGACGCCGCGGCGCCGGGAATACGCCTGGCTCTGAACCTGTCCGGGGTGTCCCGGGACGAGGTGCTGCGTGGCGAGGTGCTGACCAACCCGGGGTGGCTGAGGCCGACGCGTCGTTTTGATGCCAACCTGCGCATGGTGAAGGGCGCGCCCCACGCGTTGAAGCACAACGAGGGGATCACGTTCCATCTGTTCACCAGTGAGACCACGGGGCGCGTGCGACTGCTGGACGCCGACCGCCTGCAGCCCGGGACCGAGGGGTGGGTGCAGGTTCTGCTGGACGATGCCATTCCCATGGTGAAGGGCGACTTTTTCGTGCTGCGCTCGTCCGAGGATACGCTGGGCGGAGGGCAGGTGGCCGACCCCAACCCGCCGCGGCGGCATCGCCGGTTCGCTCCTGAGGTTCTGGAACGGCTGACCATGCTGGACGCAGGGGCCAGCGAGGACGTGATCTTCACGGTGGCCGATCAGATGGGGCCCTGCGATCTGCGCACGCTGTCGCAAAGGTCCAACCTGGCGGAGGGGGAGGTGCTGGAACGGCTGGGTGAACTGGTTGAGTCCGGCGACGTGGTGTCGCTGGGCGAGATGGGATCCCAAAACGACGCGGTGGTGTATTCGCGACGGGGATGGGACATTCTGCGCAACCAGGCGCAGGTCGCGCTGCAGGCCTACCACAACCAGTATCCGCTGCGACGCGGCGCGCCGCCGCAGGAACTGCGGAGCCGACTGAGGATTGCGCAACCTGTGTACCTGCGCGCGGCCGCGCGGCTGGCGGAGGAAGGCGTGGTGGTTGTTGACGACGGGCTGGTGCGGACGCCGGACCACCAGGTTGAACTCAGCGAACGGCAGCAGACAGACGTGGCGACGTACCTGTCGGAGTTGGCGGGCGAACCGTGGTCGCCACCGACGGATCGGCCCGTGGACCCGGAGCTGCTGGCTTACCTGCAGGAAAAGGGCGACGTGGTCAAGGTCAACGAGACCGTGGTGTTCACCACCGGGGCGTATGACGACATGGTCGGCCGCATCGTGGCGCATCTGCAGGAGAACGGCAGCGTTACCGTAGCCGAGGCCCGGGAGATATTCGGAACCAGCCGCAAGTATGTGCTGCCGCTACTGGAATACCTGGACCAGCAGCGCGTAACCCGGCGCGTGGGCGACGAGCGCGTGCTGCGGTAGTCGCGGCGGTTGATAGCATCAGTGGAGGGGGCGGAGACGATGCCGGAACGGAGCAAGATGTCCTACGAAGAGCAGAAGCGTCTGGGTGAGGACATCTACGACACCCGAATACGCGGCCTGATAGCGCCTGAGGACGAAGGCAAGTTTGTGCTGGTGGACGTGCTGACCGGCGACTATGAGATCGCCGACCGGTCGGTGGAGGCACGCGTAAAGCTGCGCCAGCGGCGGCCGGAGGCGGTGATCCACACGATGCGCCGGCACAAAACCTACGTCGTGCGTCTCCGCAGTCCGCGTCGCATTGTGCGCAAGGGTGGGGTAACGGCCTGAATGCAGTACGGTATTGTCAATGGCGATGTTGAAGCCAACATCATTCTCAATGTGCTGGACGACAACGATGAAAGCATCCCCATCGCCTGCATCATTGACACCGGGGCTACCGGGGAGATGACTCTCCCGCAGTGGATTATTGATCGGCTGAACTTGCCATTGGCCGAAGACCCGGACAATATCGGGGTGACATTGGCTGACGGTTCCAGCAGCCCCGGTAGACTCTACCTGGCTCGTGTTCTGTGGCATGGCAGCGTCAGAGAGGTTGAAGTGGTCAATGTGGGAACCGAACCCCTCATTGGAATGGGTTTGCTCTACGGCAACAACCTGAACATTGACGCCGTGCCCGGCGGACAGGTCACCATCACGGAGCTGCCGGATGCTTGCTGAGACCGTATTGCCTGGCGTGTTGCGGTCGCCCAACCAAACCCCACGGTAACAATATGGGGCTGGACTTCGGGCAGACTGCGCGCCAGATGATGGCGGCGATGGACGGCGCCACCAGTTCGAGGCGCAGTCGCCGCCAGCGGTTCGAAGACACGCTGGACCGGGCGCTGGGCATATCGCCAACGGAGGCCGCCGACCGTACCGCTGCGTCGGGCCGGCGTCCGTTCGTTTTCTCCCGCACCGGGCCAGAGGGGCTGCTGGGCAGCCGGGAACCGGAGGCCGCGCCCAACGACTGGACCGCGTTGTCAGTGGACGGTTCTCACATCGACGTTGACCGGCACCTGCCGCTGCGCTGCCATCTGATCAACCTGGGCGGCTGCGTCATCACGTACGGCGAGGTACCTGCCTGCGAGACGTTCAGCGAACCATCCCTGGCCGTCGACGACGCGGACCTGTATCTGCGGCCCGACGATGAGGAGTCGCTGGACGAGACGTTGATCTCGGGGCAACTGTTGGGCGCGCTGCGGACGGTGCGGGAAGTGGAGAGGCTGGCCGACGCGGTGGACGATCTGACGGGAGATCATCCGGTGTTGGCGCTGCTGGACGGTACGCTGGCGTTCTGGGACGTGCAGCGCGGGAATTATCCCAACTACGTGGTGGACCACCTGATCAACCGGCGATTGCGGCCCGCGTTGGCCCGGCTGGAAGCCGCGTCGCGCCCCGACCGTCCGGTGGTGGTTGCCGCCTATACATCCAAGCCGCAGACGACGGAGGTGGCCGGCGCGGTGCGGGTGGCCCTGTGCGGGAGCGACGCCACCGAGTGCACGCGGCGGTGCAGCGCGCGGCGCTCCGACCTGATGCAGTGCGACGGCGCCGCCGGGTTCGATGACCGGGAATTGTTTGAGGCTGTGCTGGAGCCGGGCCATCGGTCTCCGGTGTACCAATCGGGGCGGCTGGCATCGCGGTTCGCCGTGGGACTTACGCTGGGCGAGGAATGGAGCCACTTCTACTATTTGAACAGCGGGACGGAGATCGGCCGGGTGGAGACGCCGGCGTGGGTTGCCAGCGACCCGCAGCTGCTGGCGCTGAGCCACGCGATGCTGGCGAAGCAATGCGAGCTGGGATTCGGCTATCCGGTGGCGATTTCCGAGGCGCACGAGCAGGCCGTGGTCACCGGCCGCGATCGGGAAGAATTTCGGAAACTGGCGCTGATGCTGGTGGAACAGAATGGCATGCCGACCTGGGAGTCGGCGAAATCGGTATCCAAGCGGCTGCCCTGGCTGTAAGGGGCGGGCTGCGAAATTTCACGTACTGAGAGGTCAGATAATGGGTGAGTTGAACGATTTGGCGGAATCGGTTGCCGCGTTGCTGAAGGAGCGGGGCGACACGCTGGCGGTATCGGAGTCGTCGTGCGGCGGGCTGATATCGGCTGCGCTGGTGTCGATACCCGGGGCGTCGGCGTACTACGTGGGCGGTTCGGTGGTGTACACGCGAACGGCGCAGCAGGGATTGCTGCAGGTGCCGGACTCAGCAATGGAGGGTCACCGGGCCAGCACCGAATACTACGCGCTGCTCAATGCCCGCACGTCACGCGAGATCATGGGCACTACCTGGGCGCTGGCCGAAACCGGAGCCAGCGGGCCCACGGGCAACCGCTACGGCGACAACTACGGCCATGCCTGTTTCGGCGTTGCGGGGCCGGTGGAGCGGAGCCAGACGCTGGAAACCGGGAGCCCGGAGCGGGAAGAGAACATGTGGGTGTTTGCTCGCACCGCGCTGGCGCTGCTGGAGGATGCGATCAGAGCGGCCTGAGGTCGCGCCAGCCGTCGGAGCGGCGATTGGCCGGGCGCTACGGCGTGTTGCCGTCGATATAGCGGGCGAGGTCCTCTGGGCCGGTGAATTGGGCAGCGGTGCGCAGGAACTCGGTCAATGAGGGGCTTCGGCGGCGGAGTTCCTGCACCTGCTCGCCGATCACGCTGACGCCGGCGGCCCCGGTGGTGCCGTAGGTTCCGTGGAACGCGAAGTATGCCTGGTTGAGTTTCCGGATGGGATAACCCTCGGAGACGAAAAGGCGGCGGCGCTCCTCCATGTAGGTCTCGGCGCCCTGGATGTCACCGGCGTCGAGAAGGGCGTCCACCATGATGCGGGTGGCGCGCATTTCGGCCTGGAAGTCGAAATGGCGGGCGTCGTCGCCGGTCGGTTCGTTGTGAGTGTGGGTTGACGGGTTCTCACGAGTCGACCGGTCATAGGGGTCAGGGGCGGCACTTCCGGGATCATGGTTCAACCGATCCATGGCCAGGCGGCCGATTTCTTCCCCCGCGATGGTCGCCACCGTTTCGTTCAGCATGGTGAGTTCCGGGCTCGCGAAATAACGCCGCCCCAGAGGCCTGAACCACAGCCACTGGTGGACCCACTCGTGGGCGACGATTTCCACGGCGTGTTCCAGGGCTATGTGGTTGGCCGTGATGGATGGGTATAACGCCAGGCCGCCGGTGTTGACGACGAGGGCAGACTGACCGGTTTCCGTTTCGACGCGGCTCTCGACGCGGTCGCGCTGATCGCCGTTCAGCCCCGTTTGCATCAGCCCGCCTTCAATGCGGTGGATGCGGTCTCGGGGAGACAGCACCAGGAAGGTGGGGGACCCGGTCAAAACGGTGTCCACGGGAGGAAACACGCCGGTCCATGCGCGGAACCCCAGTTCCTGGAGGCTGTCCGCGATGGCCGACTCCAGGGTGTCCTCCACCGCCGGTTGAAGGGCGGCCTGCGCTCTGGCGAGACGGTCTCGTTCGCGTCGCAGATTCGCGGCTTCCGGATCCGGCGGGGCGTCGGACGGCGTGGCGGCGTCCAGGGTGATCAACCTGCTGTCGATCCAACGCAGGCGTTGGCCGATCTCAAAGAAACGCTCGGCCCGGGCCGCCGCTGCCGTTGCGTCGGAATCCTCGAACAGCCATTGGGGAAAGTCCGACACGCGGCGCGCCCATTTGTCGGGCAGGTTGGCCACCTCCCAGGTCACCACGTCGAACTGGTAGGGGGCCATGGCGAGGGCGATGGCGTCCGGGCGAAAGTCGCGGGAAAAAATGAGAACCAGCGCGAGGGCGCACCAGGCGTATGTTCTGAGCCGCAACATTATGGGGTTGGTATGGCGGTAAGTCAGCGTGGGTGTGCGGGATGCCGCTGCTAGCGAATCGGGCCAGTGCGCTCACTGTGTGCTACCAAGGTTATGCTAAAATCGCCGGATAAATCATAACAAGTGGGCACACGCGACGGAGGTGCGTTGAGCGATGACCACCATCACGACTCAAGCGAGCGACGACGACTTTGACAAGATAGAACAGGAGATAGACTGGATAGAGCGACTGGAAAACATCCGCGCGCGGCAGGACAAGGACTCGGCAACGGAGGAAACGGTGCTGTATGTGGAGAGGCTGCGAAGGGCGGTGACCGCGCTGGCCGGCGACACGGCCCCGAATCAGTTGGTGTCGGCGCACGGGGCCGAGATAGCGCAACTGGTGGACAGTATCCGGGATACGGAGATAGTTGATCCGTGGACCGAGTACCTGCTTCCTTCCCTGGTTTCTTGACGTAGGCGCTAGTTTCATGATTCAGGCCCTAGTTTCTTGACACAGGCCCCGCCTCGTAACATAATCCCCGTTGCTAAAAATCATGCTTTGAAATAATGGCGTTGCCGACGACACGTTAATTGGAGAACTACTTTGTCCAGCAATTCGTTCACCCTGACCGATGAAATGCGCGAACAGTCCATCGGCGTGGAAAGTGAGCCCGTATCCATGGCAATCGAGCAGGGGCACATCGCGCGCTTTGCGGAGGCGATTGGCGACGACAACCCGGCGTACACCGTGGGAACTGCGGAGACGGGCGGGATCGTCGCGCCGCCGACTTTTCTGCGGGCGATCAGGGACATTCGTCCGGAACTGCCCTTTGAGATACCATTCACGCGGCTGCTCGACGGGGGCAGCGATTGGGAGTATTTTGAACACGTGCGGCCGGGCGACACGATCTCCGCGGTGGCGCGGGTGGAGGACATCCGTGAACGCACGGGCAGCATCGGGCAGATGATAATCTCCACGATCAAGATCACATACCGCAACCAGCACGACGCGATCGTCGCCACGCAAACCAGCACTTCGATTCGCTACTGATCGATTCGCTACTGATCAATTCAGCATTTTCTGGTGCTGATCACCCCCAGGTAAGAGGAACATCATGGCCGCCCAGGTATATTTCGAAGACGTCAGCGAAGGCATGGAGTTGCCCGTCGAGGTACGGAACCCCACGCCCCGCCAACTGGTCCAGTACGCCGGCGCATCCGGCGATTTTTACGAGATCCATTACGACAGGAACTTCGCCCAGGGCACGGGGCTGAAGGACATAATCATCCACGGCGCGTTGAAGAACGCCATGCTGGGCGCGTATGTGACCGGATGGGCCGGGCCGGCGGGCGAACTGTGCCGGCTCACCGTGCAGTATCGCGGGATGGACTATCCCGACGAACCCATCACGGCCAAGGGACACGTATCGCGCGTTTACCAGGAAGGCGAACGAAACCTCGTGGACTGCACGATCTGGCTGGAAAATCCGGAAGGCCAGCAGACGACACCAGGAACGGCGACGGTACATCTGCCGAGCCGGTCCGGTTAGGTAAAGCGACACATCCGACCAAAGGACTCTTTTTACAATGCCCAACAATCTGGAAGGAAAGGTAGCCATCGTGACGGGCGCCGGCCGGGGAATCGGCCGGGGCGTCGCCAAGTTGATGGCGGAAGAAGGAGCCAGCGTGGTCGTTTGCGACCTGGGCGGCAACGTGGACGGCACCGGGGAGGACGTATCGGTTGCCCAGCAGGTGGTGAACGAGATCACCGGGGCTGGCGGCAAGGCGGTGGCGTGCACCGAGTCCGTGGTGACGATGGAAGGCGGCGAGCAGATAGTTCAGACCGCCATCGATAATTTCGGACGCCTGGATATCGTGGTCACTTGTGCCGGCATCCTGCGGGACCGCATGGTGTTCAACATGACGGAGCAGGAATGGGACGACGTGATCGCGGTGCATCTCAAGGGCACGTTCACGGTGGTGAAGAACGCGTGCATCCTGTTCCGGCAACAGCGCTCGGGACGCGTGATCACGTTCAGCAGCGAGTCGGGACTGGTCGGCAACAGCGGTCAGGCCAACTACGGCG
>JAJDXU010000236.1 GCA_022823105.1 Dehalococcoidia bacterium | reverse complement strand
TTTGAGGCTCCCGTTAACTATGTTAGAGATGGGAGAGGGGTGGAGGAAAGGGGGAAGTGTCACTGGCGGCGGGAAAGGGCAGCGAGGGGATTTCCTGGAGAATCGACAGGCCCTACCCAACTCCGGACATGGGTTCAACCGACAGCCGGCTCGGCCATCCCACCGCAGCCCGCGAACCGGTCGCCAACAACACCGAAGCGGGTTCCTCCCGCATCACCGTGGCAAACGGTTCGCCGTACACCTCGCCAGCATCGCAATCCACGCCCCAGCGCGCGACTCCGCACAGCCGCCACTCCGGCCTTGTCAATCGATACGTCCTGGTCGGCGAACCCGGTTTCCCGTTGTAGCCCCAATATTTCGCCGTCAAAAATTCGTCCAGCGATCCAGGCGAGGCCGGCGTTGGCGCCATATCTCCGACCTCCGCCCAGAACCCCCGCTTACGTCCGCCATAATCCCACTGATACGCGACCCGTCTCGGATGCGCTCCAAATCCGGTTTCAGGCGGACTGAACTCATGGCCCACCCACACCGCCATGAACGGTTCGCCGTACATGGCTCGCGCGGCGAGCGCGGTCGCCCGATTTGGAACCATCTGCCGCACGAAAACAACCCCGGGACAATGCCCATCGTCGCCCGCGAATCTGCGCCGCACATAAAACCGCAGGTTCACCTCGTCATAGCCAGCGACCGGCGCAGGAACTCCAAGGACCCGGACAGACTCGAACCTCAGGCCCACCAGGCTGATATAGGCGTCCCCTCGCCAGCAATCTACCTCAAGACCCTCGGGCACGAACGGCGCCAACGCCGCCCGTTCAATCACCCACGAGAACAATAGCGGATTGAGCCACTTGGCCTCGAACGGCGCGGGCAACCAACGCGAAATTGCCGACAGCAACCCGCGTTCAGCCCTCCAGTTCCGCCAGCCTTTGTTCCAGCCGGCGTTGCTGCAGGGATATGGTCAGGTCGCCCCTGGTGCGCTCCAGTACGCCGCGCATGGCGTCGGTGCTGCGCCGCAAGCCGCCGGTGACCGCTTCGGGGAAATCCACAGTGACCAGGATCCCGTAGATCTCGTCCATCAATTCCATCAACTCTTCGCACCGTGTGGTATCGTCCCGTCGCAGGGCGTCCAGGATGTAGCGTCGCAACTCCCCGATCACCTCTGCCATGCCGTTCAGATACGCCGGTGGATCGATCCCCAGCGTTTCCGCGTCGGGAATTTCGCCCCCTGAGATCACGGCCAGCGTTATGTTGGCCTCGGTGAACTCCTTGCGCGCGTCCGACAGGAACCCCGCATAGTAGATCTCCGGGTTGTCGGCACGGATGCCCGCAGTTTCGTCCAGCCGTTTCGATGCTTCCGAGATCAGGCGTTTGGCTTCGTCGAATTCATTGCGGTGGACGGCGCGGATGGCGTTGGCGGAGCTGCGGATCACTTGCCGGGACACCGCCAGCGCACGCTCCCTGGCCTCGTTGCGCATGGTGAGTTGTGCGACGGCGTGTTCCGACAGCGCTGCCAGGTGCGGACCATATCGCGTCGGCATGAGAGTTCCCGCCCTAGACCCTGCCGCCGGCTGCGCAGATGGCTTCCGTCAGCTCGCTTGCCGCCGCCTCCGGATTGGCGGCGCTGCCCACCGCAGCGGTTACGCAGATGGCATCGGCCCCAGCTTCAACCACGGGTGCGACGTTCTGCGCCGTGATGCCGCCGATGGCCACCAACGGCACCTGGGCAGCGGCCCGGGCCTGCCTCAACCGTTCCGGGCCCTGCGGCGAGCGCGTAACCTGCTTGGTGGTCGTGGTGTACATCGCGCCAAACGCCACGTGGTCCGCGCCCATCTGCTGCGATTCGATGATCAACTCGATCTCGCGGTTGGACCGGCCCAGCACCTGTCCCGGCGCCAGTATCTTTCGCGCCTCTGCCACCGGCAGGTCGGTCTGCCCAACGTGCAGCCCCACGTGGTCCGGCCCCAGCGCGGCCGCCAGGTCTGCGTGATCGTTGATGATCAAAAGCGCTCCGTTCGCCGCGCAAAGATCCCGCAGCGCCGTTCCCAGCGGCAACTGTTCGCCCTTATCCCGGAGCTTGTCCCTGAGTTGCAGCATCCGCGCGCCGCCGTTGATGGCGGCCCGGGCGATGTCCAGCGGATCCCGCCCACCGGTAACCTCCGGGTCTATGATCACGTACAACCCGTGAATGCGGTCCGCCTGTTCCTGCCGCAGCGCGACGCCGATGCGGGCAACCGCGTCATCCAGCGCCCGGCCCAACTGCAACGCCGCGTCCGCCGGCACCTCTCCGGAGTTCTCCAACGCGGAAAGCAGGCCGGCGGCGGTATTCGCCAGGTCGAGCGCTTCGTGCCTGGTTTCAGCCTTCCTGGCGGCTGCCGATTCTCGCTGCGGGTCGCTCAGCCCATCACCCAGCCAACCGATCTCGCCCCGCATCAGCCCCTCGGGTATGGCGTCAGACGCCAGTATCCCATCCAGGCACGCAAGAAGGGCCGGGAGCAGGTTGGATCCGCCGTTGCCTTGTAATGAGGTCACAGGTCCAGTCCTTTCGGGGTTTCGCCGCTCCGTGCCGCATCAATCGATTGCCGCACCGAGTCCGGCATATCTACCCCATGCCGGGCAAATGATTCTTCAACGTTGCGTCCGATATTGCGTGGGTCGCTGTAGTAATCCCGACTGCTGCTTCCCAAGGGATTGGCTTCATGCACCCCGTTGACGGTTTTGCCCATGGCAAATGTCGACATCCGCCGCTCCATTGCATTGCCGCCGCACGCCGAGCAGCCCGGAGGCACATGGCTGCTGATGGAGCGCACAAAGACGGACTCAATGGCCTGGCACTCCTGGCATCGGTACTCGTAGATGGGCATGTCGGTCACGGGTCAGGGTGGTTGATCTCGTGGCGGTGCTCGTGAAAGTCCGGCGTAACAACCCCACCCATCGCTTCGCTCATCCGCCCCATGTGCGAGTCAATGCTGCCAATGTGGCCGTCGTCCAGGTCAGCAGCCGCGTTGTCGGGCATCCAGTTCAGGCTCTCGCCCCATGAGCGGTGAAACGAAAATCCCGACATCAACCGGGAAAGGTCTCCGCTGGCGCAACTGTTGCAGTTCAACCCGTCGGCCGGCGTCCAGCTATAGACCAGCCGGGATTGCCTCTGGCCGCACTGGTTGCATCGGTATTCGTACATCGGCATGGCAAGCAGCATTTTAGCACAGCGACGAACCGGAACGGGTTGACCCTTTTCCGGTCAGAAGCCGGTGGATTTGGTGACACCGCGCAGGGAGCGCGCCCGGGGAGTGACCCCTGGTTTGTGTATAATGCCGTTCCAGTACAGAGGACAACCTGCCCGGCCTCGACCGGGGAACGGAGGCGCCCCAATGGTAAACAGCGGCCAGATGTCCATGCCGATGACATTCGGCGGCACGGTCAGGCAGTCGCCCCTCCTCCTCTTGATCGACGGCCACGCCATGGTCCACCGCTCGTTCCGCGCCATCAGCGTCAGCCGCAACTTGACCGTATCCACCACGGGCGAGGACGTCACCGGCGTTTACGGATTCGCCAGCGTATTCCTGCGCGCCCTCAACGAGTGGCAGCCCACCCACGTCGCGGTCGCTTTCGACGTGCCGACACCCACGTTCCGCCACGAACGCTTCCCCGAATACAAGGCCCAGCGCCCGCCCACCCCGCCCGAACTGAGGGGCCAATTCGACCGCGTCAAGGAGTTGATGCGGACATTCGCAGTTCCCGTTTATGAGCTCCCTGGCTGGGAAGCCGACGACATCATCGGAACCCTGTCCCGGCAGGCTCAGGCCGCCAACGTCGAAACCATCATCCTCACCGGCGACCGGGACACATTCCAACTGATCACTCCCCAGGTGCGCGTTGACCTGGCCAGCAGCGAACGCGACCGCCGCATCGTGGGCGAGGAGGAACTCGCCGAACGATATGGCGGCCTCACTGCCGCCCAGCAGCCGGACTACAAGGCCCTGGTCGGCGACAAGTCTGACAACATACCCGGCGTCCCCGGTGTCGGGGACAAGACGGCTACCACTCTGCTCAACAACTATTCGACGCTGGAAGGCATCTACGAACACCTTGACGAAATAACGCAGAAACGGGTTCAGAACAGCCTGGCCAACAACCGGGAAGCCGCTTTCGAATACCGCGTCCTCAC
>JAJDXU010000234.1 GCA_022823105.1 Dehalococcoidia bacterium | reverse complement strand
ATTCCCACCTGCGTGTCAGGCATCGAGGTAGGCGAAACTGGCCGCCAGGTTGTCGAACACGTCGTCGGCCGACGGGATCTCCATCACGGCCGGGCCGTCATAGGCCTTGCCGTCCAGGATCCGTCGCATGGCGTGGCAGTCCAGATCGCCGTCGTCGACGCTGCCGATCGCGACGCCGTCGCGGGCCTGCTTGAAGTGGACGATTTTGATGTAGTCCGTGGGCAGGTTTGCCAACTCATCCAACGGCTGGCTGTCGGGATGGCGGCGCAACTGGTTGGTCGGATCGGGGCACAGGCCCAGGTACCGGCCTTCCTCGTCGGTGAGTTGGCCGCGGGCTTCCTGCACCAGCAGGGCCATCGACCGTAACGGCTGCCCGGAGTTTTCCATGGAGAATATGACACCCTGTCGTGCCGCTTCTCGCACCAGCGGAACGATCCGGCCCGCCGCCTCCGCCACGTCGGCCGGGGACTCCCACGGAGTGTCGGACGTACCGGGATCTACGGTGCGCAGATGTGGGGTCCCGCCGCCCACCAGTCGCGCCGCCTCAAGCTGGGACTGGTACAGTCCACCCTCGGGGTCGATGTCGGTGGTGATGCAGGGCAGGGCTACCGCCAGGTCGAAAGTCAGATCCGGGAACCGGTGCACCACGTTGGCCAGCGTTTCCAAGTTGGGTCGCCAGGCGTTGCCCTCACCCGATTCGGCGGCGCCGAGACAGGTTTGCCTCAGTTCGATGTGGCGCGCGCCGCGAGAGTGGGCTTCTGAAATCAGGTCGCCCAGATCGGTGTCGTCAAGCTGGTTGCGCCAGGAGTTGGTTATCGCGCCGTAGATCATGCTGGCCCTCCTCGCCTCAAGGCTCCGTTACTTCAAGGCTCCGTTGCGTCGGCGAAAACTATACCGCATTTGCGCCCGGGATGGACAGGAAGCCGGGTGGGCGACGGCCTGCTTTCGGCGGCGGCTTCGGCGATGTGGGCAAAGGTACCTGAATGCACAGGATGGAACCGCCAGAGGCGGACCTGGGGCAGGATTGGGGATTGGGTTGGGATGGCGGGGATTTTTGGGAAATCCCGCTCATTTCCGCTCATTTCCGGTCATTTGAGCAGGGCATTGGGGTGGGATGTGGGGGAGAATGGGGGCGGCGAGTGCGGTTTTGGGGGCGATATTCACGGTTTTGGCGGGCTGGTGAGCGGTTTGGCGGAGCGGCGTTTGGAATTGGAGATTGGACGGGTCTGGGGTTGGATACGGGCGGTCGGGCAGTTGCATGGCGGTCGGACAGTTAGATGGTAAGGATGGATGGAAGATAGGGGCAAGGGGGAAGTGTCACAGGCCGCGGGAAAGGACAGGGTGAGGGGATTCCTGGAGAATCGAAAGCCCCGGCCCATAGGCGCCGGAACGCGAAGGATTGAGCGGGGCTATGCTAGAATTAGCGCAAATTTCCGAAAATTGGAGTTGACGGAATGGCAGAACTGTACAGCGAACGATGCACCGCGTGCCGGCGTGATTCGCCGCACGTCACCGACGAGGAAATCGCCGTGCTGCACCCATCGGTGATCGACTGGTCGTTGATTGATGAGTCGGGCATTCCCAAGCTGGACCGGCAGTTCAAGTTCCGCAACTTCGTTCAGGCTCTGGAGTTCACCAATGCCCTGGGCGAGCTGGCCGAATCCGAAGGCCACCACCCGCGCCTGACCACCGAGTGGGGCCGCGTGAGCGTTACCTGGTGGACGCACAAGATCCGGAACCTGCATCGCAACGATTTCATCATGGCCGCCAAGACCGATCAGCTATATGCAGAGCACGCGCCGGACGAGGGATAACCAATTGCTGCAACCGAGTGTCGTTTGTCTGAGTTCGAGTTGATGATATACCGGAGGGTGGCAGGATATAAGGCGAATGGATCCTAATACGAAAAAGGAGAGATTTTCGCTGGCGTACATCAACGCGGTGGCAACCCATGCAGATTGCGAGGTGATAGAACCGAAGGTGGATCGGAGAAGCGTGGATGGGATTCTGAAAAGGGCTAGAATCTCAGAAACCATCGGGTTCCAGGCCAAGTCCACGTCGCGGGGCGTTATGAGCAGCGACGGCCATGCAGTACATTTTCCCCTGCTTATGCGCGATTACGATAACCTTCGTGTGGAAAAGCATCCTTTCATCCTTATCGTTGTCCTACTGCCGGACGACCAAACCGAATGGTTGACACAAAATGATGACAAACTTTGCTTACGCCACTGCGGCTACTGGCTCTCCTCGGTGGGACACCATCCTGTACCCAACCGCAACAGCGTGACGGTTCGTATTCCGACGGCCAACGTATTCAGCAGTGCGCAGTTAACCGACATGATGGACAAGGTGGCGAAGGGTGAAACATTATGAAGGTACAAATTAGGGACAAAGAGGCGATGGAGTCCCTGGCAATTGCGAACCTGCGGGCATACCTGGAAGCGCACGGATGGGGCGACGAACGCCCATGGGGAACATGGGCCACCATCTTCAGTAAGGAAGAGCGTGGCAGGATGTGGGGAATTGCCGTCCCGATTGAGGCTGGAGGCCTCCTCTACGCCGAAAGCGTGGCTGAAGCAATCACGACGCTGGCCGAAGCCGAGGACAGGTCGCAGATGGACGTGTTCGGTGACCTGACCAACTGGAGCATCGACCGGACGCAGCCGACCAATCACAAAAGGGCAAACGAAGCACCCAACATCTGGCGCGTTGGCGCTGAGAAAGGCAAGTACACCGATAGTTTTGTAGCCGGTGGGTATGCTGGGATCGGCTGGATACCTGGCTCGGACCTTACTGAAGTAACGGACAAAGAGGCGCTGAGATGCCTGTATAAAATGGCCTACCCTCAGGATGGCGACGCCAGGGTTGCAACCAACGTGGGGCAAATCCTTCGATTTTTGTCGGGGATCAAGCCTGGCGACTACATCATTACGCCAACCAAGGAATATACCTTACTACAATATGGCCGTGTTGAATCCGGCGTGTACTACCAGCCGGAGCCGGACGATGGCTGCCCGTTCCCGCACCGCCGTCAAGTCGATTGGGCAAAACGGCCGCTGAATAGCACGGAGTTCCCCCTCAAACTCTACAATGCGATGAGATTTCCTCCATTGACAGTTTTCCAAATCCATCATCGTGAGGAGTTTTTGAGCGCAGTGGTCAATGCACTGTGGTCAAACGCTCGCTGGCCGTGAACCGGTTGACCCGCTCATCAAGCATTCGTTATGAACAGAGGAGCCACCACAAAATGAGAGTTGTTTATTCACTGAGATCGCGGGACTTTGACGGCGTGGCCGCCGAGGCTGCGTGGGCGGAGTCGGCGGGTTACGACGGCGTGTCCACCAATGAGACGGCGCACGATTCGTTCCTGCCGCTGGCCGTGGCCGCCACGTCCACCAGCCGGGTCACACTGGAAACCCACGTGGCCATCGCCTTCCCGCGTTCGCCCATGGTGGTGGCCTACACCGCCCGCGACCTGCAGGACGGCAGCCAGGGACGGTTCCGCCTGGGCCTGGGCACCCAGGTGAAGGGACACATCGAGCGGCGCTTCTCGACCCGGTGGACGGGCTCGGCAGGATCCCGGCTGCGCGAATACGTGCAATCGCTCCGCGCCATCTGGAACTGCTGGGATACCGGCAGCAACCTGGAGTACGACGGCGATTTCTACCAGTTCTCCCTGATGACGCCGTTCTTCAGCCCAGGCCCCGGCGAGTACAACCATCCCGAGGTGTACACCGCCGCGGTCAACGGGTACAACTGCCTGGTGGCCGGCGAGGTGAGCGACGGACTGATGTTGCACAGCCTCACGTCGCCCGAGTACATCCGGCAGGTGGTGCAGCCCAACGTGGCGGAGGGAGCACGGCGGGCTGGTCGGAACCCTGACGACGTGAATATTGTGGGCGGCGGGTTCATCGTGACCGGGCCCAACCGGGATGTCATCCGGCAGCAGGCCGAGGTGGTACGACGGCGTATATCCTTCTACTCGTCCACCCGGACCTACTTCCCGGTGTTGGAATGCCACGGTTTCGAGGACATCGGCAAGGAGTTGCACCGCCTGTCCCGTGAGGGCAAGTGGGACGAGATGCCGGGGCTGGTGCCCGACGAGATGCTCCACGCCTTCGCCACCATCGGCGAGTATGACGAGATCGCCGGTAAGTTCCGGGAGAAATACGGCGACCTGGTGGACGAGATGCACTTCTCGTTCGACGCGCCCACCGACGCGGAGCAGGCGCAATTGCGGCGCGTCGTGCGGGATCTGCAGGAAATATAACAACGCAAGTTGACCGGAGAATCTCAACCTGAATACGGACTAGACGCGCAGCGCTTCAAGCTGGGCAGCGAATCGGAGCTTACCTACCGGCTGAAGTGGGAAGCCTGGGAGTGGCTTTATTGCGTCGCCCGGTGTCGTTGCATCGGGCTGGAGGTACGCCTGCAGGGGCCGTGGGGGTCGGTGATTGACGTGGTGGGCGTTGGCCCGGCCAACGTGATCTACGCAGTGGAGGTCAAGGTTTCCCGGTCGGATTTTGCCCGGGACAACCACACCGACGCCGACATCGCGCGGCTGCGCAAACGGGCTGACTCGCTGGCGCGGCGGATCGAGTTGGCGGAAACGCCATCGTACCGGGCGTCGGCCGCAGACCTGGAACGACTGCTTGGTGAGCAGGAACGTTTGCGGGAACGGCTGGATACGGTGTCAACCAAGTTCCATGACTCGCGATTTCTCAGCATCGCGGATTTTCACTACATCATGGCGCCCCGGGGAGTGGTGCTGGCGGAGATGCTGCCGGACGGATGGGGTTTGCTGGAACCGGGGCCGCGGGAGGTCGTGACGGCGCCGGCCAAGAGCGTACGCAAGAACAGCGGCATCATGTCCAACGTGCTGCGGGCGGTGGCAAGGGCCAACTCAACGGCGATGATGCGGGCGCGTGGAGTACGGTTCGGCAACGATGGATCGGAGTTTCCGCGCCCGGGAGATGAGCGATCGCCCGCGTACGCTCTGGGACCGGAAAACCCCGAGAGAGACGAAGCCAATCCATAGGGAGGACAACCATGCCTGATATTACGATCGATCCCAGCCAGACGGCGCTGCTGATCCAGGACATGCAGAACGAGTTGATCAAGGGCGACGCCATGCCCGTGCAGCCTTATTCCGGCGAGGAGATCATTGCCAACAGCGTACGGCTGCTGGAAAAGGCTCGCGCCGCGGGGATGCCGGTGATCTATGTGGTGGTGAACCGCCGGCCCGACCGCAGGGACGCGCCGCGTCCACCGTTTGGAGCGCCGGCCAGCGCCGCCGACGCCGGCCCTCGCCTGACCGCCGGCACTCATGATGCGGAGGTGGTATCGGAACTTGCGCCACGACCCGAGGATCCGGTGGTAATCAAGCACACGACCAGTCCGTTCAACACCACGGACATCGAGGTGTACCTCCGACGGTTCGGGATCACCACGCTGATCCTGACCGGCTACTCGACGACGGGCGTGGTGGAGGGATCGCTGCGTGACGCGCGGGACAAGGACTACGATTGCATCGTTGTGCGCGACTGCTGCGCGGCAGGGACGTCAACAGAGCACGACGTGTGCATGGACATCATCTTCCCGCGCATGGCGTGGGTGGCGACGGCGGACGAGGTGATGGGAGCGATCGGGAGTTAATGCCCAGCAAGGAGCGCAGTTACTCAGGAACTGTGTCCCGGTCAGCAAGTTCGTGCCAGTAGATTTCGCCGCTGTCGATTACGTGTTGTATCCGTCGGTCGTTGCGGATGCTGGCGATGGCGGCGCGGGCCGGTTGGCCAGTGAACCGAGTCAGGAAGGCGGCGTTTCGCAGAGCGCGCCGGGTGTCGCGCTCGTCAGCCTCGTTTGAGATTTCCACGGCGATGTAGTTGGTTGACCCGCCGGCATCCATGGCCTCAATAATCAGGTCCGCGCGACGGAAGCTGCGCAGGTCCGCAACGACTATCCCTGTTGTATCCGAGGTTCGAATCAGTTCGCGCAAATCCGCTTCAGTCCAAACCCGAATCATTTGAAAGCCCATGTCCTCGGCGATGTCCGTGGCCTCGCGCACGGCGTTGTTCCGGGCGTATTCGCCGCGCATATTCGAGATGTCGCTCTCGATGCGGCCAAACCGTGCGTTGGTCCGGTCGATAAAGCCGTCGACCTTCTCGTTGAACCGGCGCTGTTCGTCGTTGAACTGGCGCTGCTCATCGATGAATTCCTGCGTGTCGGTGTTGAACTGGCGCTGCTCGTCGTTGAACTGGCGCTGCTCGTCGTTGATTTGACGTTGCTCTGCGATGAATTCCTGAGTGTCGGCCATGAACTGCTCGGTCTTCCCGGCGAACTGATCGAACCGGCCGGGCAGGTTCATCAGCTCCTCGGAGAGGATCTCGCGCCGGACGTCCGCTTTCCACTCCGGCCTCTCGCGCAACACGCGCAGTATGTCGTCGCTGGTGTGGATCATTACCATGGCAGCCCCTCGCGACCATTATACGCCAACCGCACGGGCAGCTAGCGGTTCAGGAGCCACCATTCGTCGGAGCCGAGGTTGAACGGGATGCGGCGGAAGCCCTCGGCGAAGGGGACGCCGCAACGCTCACCCTGGAGGCGGCTGCCCTCGGTCATGCGGTCCAGGCGCTGCGACCTGGTGCGCGCGCTGATTTGGGAGGCGTGCTTGCTCAGCGCCTCGGCCTTCATCAGGATGTGTTCTTCCGTAATGGAGATGAAGGTATCGGGACGCTCGGAACCCCAGAGCAGGGCCTCTCGGACCTGGTGGGGCTCCAGGCCCTCCTCGGTGATCTGCTCGGGGAAGTCCAGCCAGCTCCAGGCATAGGAGAAGGCGGCGTCCAGGGCGGCCTGCCCGCTGTGGCGGTGGTCGCGGTGCGTGTGGGAGGTGACCCGGTACGGGTCGATGCCAAAGACCACCTCGGGCTTGTGCTTGCGGATCTGGCGCACAACCTCGCCGCGGTACTCGTGGGTATCCTCCAGCTCGCCGTCACCGTAGCGGAGGAACACGACCTCGGCCACTCCCAGGACGTTGGAGGCGTTCTGCTGCTCGATTTCGCGGGTGGCGGCCAGGGTTTCGGGAGTGAATGAGCGGTCGCCGGTGCCCTTGTTGCCGTTGGTGCACATGAGGATGACGACCTTGGTGCCGGACTCGGAGATCCACTTGGCCATGGTCGCGCCGCAGCCGCCCTCCGCATCGTCAGGGTGCGGAGTGACCACCAGCGCGCAACGGGGCGCCTCGGTCATGACTATGGGTTCGGAGACATATTCCTGGTTGGGAAAGCCCCATCCGTCGATTCCGTGGGGTCGGCTGGTCATGGTGGATCTCCAAAGGTTCGTGTAATGGGTGGGGCGAATAATCATTCGCCCCTACGTGGCCGGAATTCCGCCGCGACGGATCGGGCTATGGGTAGGGGCGGGTTTCAAACCCGCCCCTACGGTACAGGGCATGTCGAGAGGTTAGCCGCCCATGTGGAAGACGACCATTTTGAGCTCGCTCATTTCCTCGATGGCGTAGGCGGGTCCTTCCTTGCCCATGCCGCTGTCCTTCAGGCCGCCGTAGGGCATAACGTCGGCGCGCCACTGGGGCGAGGAATTGATGTGCAGGTTGCCGGAGTGGACCTCCTGGGCGAACCGCATGGCCCAGTCCACGTTCTGGGTGAAGATGCCGGCGGACAGGCCGAAGCGGGTGTCGTTGGCCTTGGCGATGGCGTCGTCAATGTCGTCGAAGGCGCTGACGGCCACGGCGGGGCCGAACAGTTCCTCGCGGGAGATCAGCATCTCGGGGCGCGCGTCGGCGACCACGGTGGCGGTGTGCAGAGTGCCGTCGCGCTCGCCGCCGGCGATGACGCGGGCGCCCTGGCCCACGGCCTCGGCGATCCAACTCTCGACGCGCTCGGCGTCGGTCTGGCGGATCATCGGGCCCATCTTGACGTCCTCGTCGAAGGGATTGCCCACGCTGAACTCCTGGGTGGGCTTGACCAGGGCGTCGAGCAGGTCGGCGTAGATGGTGCGGGCCGCGAAGACGCGCTGGGTGGAGATGCAGACCTGGCCGGCGTTGGCGAAGCCGCTGGCCACGGTGGCGGCGGCGACTTTCTCGATGTCGGCGTCGGACATAATGATGAGGGGGCTGTTGGAGCCCAGCTCCATGGTGACCTTCTTGATGCCGGCGTTGCGGCAGATCTGGTCGCCGACTTCCATGCTGCCGGTGAAGGTGATCTTGCGAACGTCGGGCGACCCGGTGATGGCATCGCCGATCTCGGCGCCCGAGCCGGTGATGGTCTGGATGGCCTCCTCGGGCAGTCCGGCCTCGAGCAGGATCTCGGTGAGCTTGAGGGCAGACAGCGGGGTGTCGCCGGCGGGCTTGAGGATGACGGCGTTGCCGGCGGCCAGGGCGGGCCCGACCTTGTGGCAGACGAGGTTCAGCGGGAAGTTGAACGGAGCGATGGCCGCCACGATGCCCACGGGCACGCGGATGGTGAACCCGAACTGGCTGACCACGCCGGGTGCGGCGTCAAGGGGGACGGTTTCGCCGTGGAGTCGCTTGGCTTCCTCGGCGGAGAGGGTGATGGTCTGGATGGCGCGCTGCACCTCGCCGCGGCCCTCGGCGATTACCTTGCCCTCCTCGCGGGTGATGGTCTCGGCGAGATCGTCGGCGCGTTCGTCCATGAGATCAGCGGCGCGCTTCAGGATGGTGTAACGGCGGTGGGCCGGCAGCTTGGCCATCACGGCAGCGCCACGGGACGCGCTGGCGATGGCGGCCTCGACGTCGGCGGCAGTGCCACGGGGCACGGTGTCGAAGGCGCTCTGGTCGAAGGGATTGATAACGGGCATCTTGTTATCGCGGTCAACCCACTGGCCGCAAATGTACATCTTCATGGTGGGGATCTCCTTGCGTGGATTCCGGATTTGACCGGAGGGAACATGACGGCGAAATGGCGTCATGCGGCGAAGATTGTACTACGTGAACGGAGTTGCAACCAAACAGGGAGCGAGCTCAAATCGACGGGCGGGGCGGGAAGGAGGGAGGTCTCGCATCGATGAGCAGGGAGACAGGACTATTGGAGTCAGGACGGATCAAGTTGCCGGAATGAAGACGGGGCGAATCCGCCTGAGAGGGATTCGCCCCTACGGGCGAGCCATCACGGTTCAACAGCGAGCGCGGGAACCAAGATGGGTGCGAGTCATTTGGTCAAGATGCAGTAGTGGTACAGACCGGCCAGGGGTTCCAGCCTTTCGGCGAATCGTGGAGCGTGGCGCGCCCCGATGTCCTCCATACGTCCGGAATCGGCGATTTTGAGAGGAGTATTGCTCTCGAACACGGCGGGGTCGTCGAAACCGGTTTTGAACGGCGCGAACCGGTCGTAGAAGTAATCGAACGCCCGGGTGACGCTGGCGACGCCGCTGGTACCGTCGATCACTCTCTCCGACATGTAGTCGAAGGCGATGGTGAACGCGGGCAATTGAGTGGCCAGTTGGGTGAGGAATCCAAAGATGAGGTTCCGGGGGAGGTACATGGTGTTGCCTTCCCAGATGAACAGGGACGGCAGGTCGGGGTCGAAGCCGACCTCCTGGAGTTTCTCAGGGAGGTTGACATCCAGGTAATCGCAGGGGAGGGACGGCCAGGGCCGGAGGCCAATTCGCTCCAGGGTTTCGCGTTTGTACTTGATGACTGCCGGCTGGTCTACATCGAAGAAAGTCACGCCGTCGGTCTGGAAGATTGCCGGTCGGGTGTCGAAGCCCGAACCCACCGATACTATCTGGCCTGTGCCCTTTGTGACCTCGGCCCTGACCAGTTCGCGGAAGAAGAGGAGGCGGCAACGGATCAGGTCATCAAATTCGGGGCAGAGTTCGGCAAAGCGACGGGCGGCCGGTTTGACCTCATCCGGGACGAACCACCGGGAATATGGGTCATAGAATAGGGAGTCGCGCCGAGTGCGCTCGGCGTCGCGGAACCAGGCGATAAAGAAGGCGGTCATGCCGACATCGTTGATATCGACGGTGGTGGTCATAGTTATACCTCATGAGAAAGCGATTTATCGGCGTACTGGGTGGTTCAGGCCGCCCCGATGTGGGCTGCCGGCAAGGTTATGCTTGAATTATAGCAAAGAGCGCGCCGACCCCGTACATGGCTGCGTACTGGTGAGGCGTGCCGGATGGCCAGGCGATCGGGTCTCATTCCGAGCGGATGCGAACTTCGCCGTGGCGACAGGGGGTCCGTGAGCCCATGGGCGGGACGGGTTTCAAACCCGTCCCTACGATGCGCATTGGGGTTGCGACACCGAGTGTGGGGGCGAATCCGCCTCAGGCGGATTCGCCCCTATTCATGCGGTCTTCACTCCCACGTTCGTGGGCGAGTAAACCTGCCACGGGCATCGGTGAGCGTCTTGGGAAACTGGGACGACCGCAGGACCGAGGCGTTGATTTGAGGTATGAATCTCGAGGCGGCACGGCGGAGTTCACTGCTCTGACGGTTGGCAGGGTAGGGATTGACTACAATCACGCTCTTGCCCAACTGGTTCACCACCATCTCAATCGGCGTGGTCAAATCCGAGTCGTTGGACACCACAACGGCGGCAGCGTACCGGCCCGCAAAAGCGTCCATCAACAAATGGGATGCGATGTTAACGTCAGTACGCTTTTCCTCAAATACTTCAATCGTTGCCATTTGAGGTGGCGTCGATTTTGGCAACACGAGGCCCCTCTTTGTTCGGATCGCCATCCTACCTTCATGAACGATAAGGCCAGGTATAGTAGCCAATGCGCGTAAATAGACTGACCGGCGGGCCAACGCACCTGGGTCGGCGGCATTTTTGATCAGTGGAGCCGAAAAGTACCTGATAGTGGCAATGCTCTCGTGCGGCAATAGCCTCCGGAGCATTTCTCGCGGATTCACCCATTTCAAACGTGCTCGATTCCTGACGGCGCCGTAGTAAAAATTCCAGCCATCGATATAAGCAACAGCTTCCGGCATTGAGGTGTCCTTAAATGCGCAACCGCCCGTGGCGGGCGGTTCGCTGCCCACCCGACGAAGAGGGGTGGGGGGGTCGATAACGAGTATACGTCCTTTGGGCGTAGATTGTCAAAGGCTGTTTTCGTTGAGCACATCCGGGAAGGGAGGAGGTATAGGCGGTCTGGTGAGGGTATCTGCCTTGCGCGTGGGTTGGCGCCGGCCTATACTGCGGCCATACCCCCGTTGCCGTATGGCACAGTTGGGCCTGCGTACACCGTGGAGCGCCTGCCGATGGTGGCCCGCTGCTGCACCGAGCCGTCGCCGACCCTTGAACGAATCAGGGCAGCAATTGTCAGACACGGGTACATCAACGCCGACGCATGTTTCACCGCCCTCTGCTCCTCTGGAGGGCGTTCGTGTCGTCGAGTGGGGCGAGATGGTATCGGCCCCGTTTTGCGCGAAGCTGCTGGCCGAATTCGGCGCGGACGTGATCAAGGTAGAGAATCTGTCCGGCGACTCCGCCCGGCGGCGTGGGCCGTTCCCAACGGACGCTGCAGATCCCGAATGCAGCGGGCTGTTCCTGTTCGCCAACCAGGGCAAGATCGGCGTGACCCTGGACATGGAGTCCGGCTCCGGCGTTGACCGGCTGCACGAACTGATTGACAGCGCGGACGTCTTCGTCGAGAACCAGCCATACGACACGCTGGGCAGGGTCGGCATCTCCGCTGACGACCTGGCGAAACGCCACCCGAACCTGATTGCCGTTTCCATTTCACCCTACGGCCGGACGGGAGAATACAAACGGCACGCCGGGTACGATCTGCAGGTAAACGCACTGAGCGGCATGAGCTTCGGGACCGGGCACACGCACCGGGAACCGTTGACCACTCCGGACCAGCAGGCGGCGTTCATGGCCGGCGTGGGCGGCGCGTATGCGGCGATAGTCGCGCTGCTGGCGCGGGATTCGCTGCAGGCGTCCGGCTACGGGGACGCCGGGCAATATCTCGACGTGGCCGATTCCGGCATCATCGCGACGCTGCTGACCGGTTATCACCTGCCCACGTTCATCTATCGGGGCATCGCAGGTTCACGCTCGGGCAACCGGATGCGTCTGGGGCTGTTCCCGAACTGCGTACTGCCGTGTCGGGACGGCTACGTCTGCATCGACGCGCCCCAGCTGGAGCAGTACCAGCGCTTCCTGAATCTGCTGGGCGACCCGGAGTGGATCGACAATCCACGCTACCGGGACCGCCGCGCAATGAGCGACCGTTATCCGGAGGAAGCGGAAAGCCTGATTGCGCCGTGGTTCAAAGAGCACGACAAGGAAGAGATCCTGCAGCTATGCCTGGATAACCGGATTCCGTGCGCTCCCGTGCTCACCATGGACGAGGCGCTGGTTTCGCCTCAGTTGCAGGCCCGCCGGTGGTTCAGGGAGGTTGAGCACGCCGGGACCGGCAGGCTGAAATATCCCGGGCCGCCCGTCCGTCTGCATGGCTCACCGCTCAAGATTACGCGGCCGGCGCCGACCCTTGGTGAGCACAATGCCGAGGTGTTCGGCGAACTGGATTCCAAACGCTCGGCATCCGTACGACGCGCATCGTCACAACGCGAACCGTCCGGCAATCCGTCGAAGCATGAGAAACCGGCGGCTCTGGGGGATGTTCGCATCGTTGATTTGGGGTCGGCGTGGGCCGGGCCGATGGCCGGACAGTTGCTGGCTGACATGGGCGCCGAGGTGATCAAGATTGAGAGTCGCGCCCGCATGGACGGCATGCGGCTGGGCCGACCCATGGTCGGCGAGGACCTGGCCGGCGGCGACCGGGGGCTGTGGCCGGAGCTGCAGCCGGTATTCCACGGGCTGAATCGCAACAAGCTCAGCGTTACGCTGAATCTGCGGACCGACGAGGGAAAAGCGATTCTGAGGAATTTGGCTTCGGCGAGCGACGTGGTGCTTTCAAACTTTTCGCCCGGTGTGCTGCAACGGCTGGGCATGGATTACGACAGCCTGCGCAGGGTCAAGCCGGACATAATCGTGGCGGCGATGCCAGCCTTCGGGGACACGGGCCCCCTGCGCGATATGGTAGCGTATGCGCCGATCATCCAGGCCATGTCCGGCATGATGAGCCTGGTCGGTTATCCGCCGGAGGAGGGCGAGCCGTTGGTTGGAGAACTGCAGGCAGCCTGGAGCGACACCATGGCGGCGCTGTGCGCGGCGCTGGGAGTCGCGGCTGCCCTGCGCCACCGCAATCGAACCGGCTGCGGACAGTACGTCGAGGCGGCCCACCTGGAGGGCACCGCGGCCCTGCTGGGTGTGCCGATGCTGCAATACCAGATGACCGGCGAGATTCCCACGCCGACGGGTAACGACGACCCTGACTTCGCGCCGCACAACAACTACCCGTGCGCCGGCGATGATGCGTGGGTCTCCATAGCGGTGCGAAACGATGCCGAGTGGATGGCGATGGCGGATGTTCTCGGATGCGATGGACTGAATGCGGATCCCAGGTTCTGCGAGTCCGCTTCTCGCTGGCTGAACCGGCGGGAATTGGACGAGATTGTGTCGAATTGGACGCGCGCCAGGTCGCCCGAGGAAGTGACTGCGATTTTGCAGGCAGCGGGCGTGGCTGCCATGCCGGTGATGAACATCGCCGACCAGTTCGCCGACCCCCACCTGAACTCTCGGGAAACGTACGTTGAGATCGACCACCCGCACGTGGGCGCGGAGATGGTGTACGGGGTGCCGTGGCGTTTCAGCGAGACTCCCGGAGGCGTTCGCAGTCCGGCGCCGTTGCTGGGCCAGCACAACGACTATGTGCTCTCCGAACTATTGGGCATGGACGAGGCCGGCATCTCCGATCTCGTCGCCGGGCAGGTGGTGTACTGATGCGCTTGCGCCGCCCCAAGATCTTCTACGGATGGTGGATCGTCCTGGTCAGCCTGATCGCCGACGGGATGAAGCACGGCAGTTTCAACCGGGGTTTCACGGTCATGTACGTGCCGGTTGAGAACGACCTTCTATTTCCAAAGGACGTGCTGGGGTTCAGCCCGCAATCTCGAACCCTGCTGGGACTGGCCGAGGGCCTGGGACGATTCATGGGGGGCGTGCAGGGGCCGCTGATGGGCTACTGCACGGACCGGTTTGGTCCCCGTGTGATGCTTGCCTTCGGGGGCCTGATGTCGGGTCTTGGCTTCATCCTGCTGGCCCGGGCCACCAATTTCTGGTGGTTCCTCTTCGTGTTCGTGGTGTTCCTGTCAGTCGGGTTCCGCTCGGGATACAACAACGCGTCCATCGCAGCGGTCAACAACTGGTTCTGGCGGCGGCGCGGCCTTGCGATGTCAATTGTGAGCATGGGTAACGGATTGGGCGGCGCGTCCGCCTACCTGGTGGGTCTGCTGGTTTTCATGGTGGGCTGGCGGGACGCCTGCACAATCCTCGGTATTGTCATCATCGCGGTCGTGATCCCGCTGTCGTATTTTCTCAAGCGCGCTCCGGAGGAAATGGGGTTGCTGCCGGACGGCGACCCGCCTGAGCTCGCGACTACCTCAGCCAACGATCAGCTCAGATCGCAACAGCGTCGCAGGAGTCGGGGAGGAGAACTGGACTTCACGGCCAAGGAAGCCATGCGTACGCCTTCGTACTGGCTTCTGGTGATGTCCACGGGCTTCCGTAACATCGTCCACGCCGGCGCTTCGTTCCTGATGGCTCCCCTGATCATCTGGTTCCTGGAGGCGGGCGTGCCGGTGGATCCAACGTCGGACCAAGGGCAACGGTTCATCATTATCGCGGCGGCGTTCGTCAGCGGGTTTTCCGTCTTGAATATGGTGTTCAACCCAGGCATGGGATGGCTGGGGGACCGAGTGGACCGGCGAAAGCTGAGCTCGGTATGCATGTTGTCCGGCGCGGTGGCGTTGGCTTCCCTGCTGACACAAAGCGGGGAAATGTGGCAGGTGGTGGTGTTCGTCCTGCTGCTGGCGTTTTCCGAAAGCGCCAATCCGCTGAACTGGGCGATCATGGGCGACTTCTTTGGGCGGCGGGCTTACGCGACGCTGCGCGGCTGGCAACACCTCCCGGACCAGCTGGCCTCTATGTGGACTGCCATGTGGATGGGAGCGATCTACGACTACACCGGCAGCTTCTACTGGGCTCTGTTCCCGCTGGTGCTGCTCTACATCGCGGCGGCCATCGGCTACTGGTTCCTGCCGCGTCCGCCGCTGCCCAGGCGACTGCGGCTGCAGCGGGAGCGCGACGAAGCTCGTCGGGCGCGTGCGGCGCCGGGGGGAGGGACCATTGCCCCCGAACCGGCGGCCTGATCCCCCACTGGACGGTTCGATTGACAATTGCGCGCTACAATATGGTCGTATAACCGGTTACCACGGGAGCAACAGCCATGACTGCCGCGACGACCAAAGACCAACACGCTGCCAACGTGCAGAAATACCTGCACCAGGCCGAACTGGCGTTGCGAATCGGCAACGGCCTGCTGATTTCGGAACTGCTATGGAATGCTACCGAGCAGGCGCTGAAGGTTTTTGGCAAGGCCCGAGGCATGCCCTCCGACACCGTAGAGGACCGCTGGCGGATTGCCGATATCCTTGACCAGGAAGACGGCAACGACAAACGGCTGTATTTGATCAAGCTGGGCGTGGCCGAGTACATGGAAGAAAATATGCGCTTGCATATGCTGGACGACGAAGAGCCGGCGCAGTGCTATCCTTCGGTGATACAGTTGGTCGATGCCCTGATGGCCGGCGCGGGCAAAAAACAGCATGAACCCTGATGAGCATTTGGCGCTGGCGCGCCAACTTCGCGCCGACAGTAGCGACCTATGGGACGGCGGACGGGTTCATTTGGCCGCCGAAGCGTTGTGGGGCGTGGTCAACCACCTCGCGAGCGCCGTTCTGAAACACGAGCGGCAAAACGATGCCGACACCAACCTTTCCGAACGCCGCAACTTGGCGCATCGACTGTTCGCGGGGAACCCGAGCACACGCTACATTTATGAATCTTGGTCCTGGGCAGGCAGCCTGCACGGCCACTTCTATAACGGCAACCTGACTCCCGAGCAACTGCGCCAGCGTCGCGTTCAAGCCCTGCTGCTGGCCGATAACCTGGAGCGTGTCCTGGTCACGGCGCTGCCGGGTCAGGTTGGATAGTGCGGCGCATCACCACGCGGGCGATCCAGTTGCGTGGCCGGTTTTCCAGCGGGCCGCGCAGTATCCTGAACCCGGCTCGGCGAAACATGGTTTCCGTGCCGAAATAGGCGTTGTCGTCGCCGGTGCGTTCGGAGCCGTCACGCGGGTATGCCTCCACGGCGGGAGCGGCATATTGGGCCGCATAACGCACCGCCTCCCGGATCAGGGCTACGGCGATGCCGCGACCGCGCACATCTTTCCGAACGGTTACGCAGGGAATGGTCCACACGTCGACGTCGTCCACCCTGGGGGTCGCGCGGGAACGGTCTACGCGGTTCAATTCTCCACGGGGCGCGACGGCGATCCATCCCACGGGCTCGTCGCCATCGTAGGCCAGCAGCCCAGGGGCCGGGTCTCGCTTCGCCAGTTCCGTCATCACCCTGCGGCGGCGTGGGCTGATAGAGCCTTCGCCGGGCAGCGCGATGGTTTCGGCCCGGGTGAGGCGGGGGAACATGCACCAGCAACCCGCGCCATAGTTGCCGCGCAGCACGGCGCCGAAATCGTGCATCAACTCGGGCGTCAGGGGGTGAAAGGCGAGTGTGTCAGTCATAAACCACCGTCAACGATTCGCCATGTTATCATCGGAAAAAGCCGGAATACCCCCGGCGGAGCCTGACTTTGACGCTCTCGCTGATGTCGCGAGGACGTAGAGAAATCATGTTGAATGTTCCCACAGAGGCGCAGCAGGCTGCTCCGGATTCGGTAGTCAATTCGGTCGAGGAAACCCTTTTCGTGCTCAGCGAGCTCGACCCGCGAACCTTGCCAACGGAACGGCGGATGCAATACTCCGCCGCTTACGGCCTGATCAGGATCGGCAATGCGATTGAGCGGCACTGCTCACGGCTGGAACAGGTTTCCCCTGACTACCCCTGGGCCTGGTGGGTTGATCTGCGGGATAAGCTGGCCACCCAATCGGAGCGGATCAGCGCGGACGATATCGCCCGCGCGGTTAAGGAAGACGCTCCGCAGTTGGTTCGCCACGTCACCGGCGCAGAGCCGAATATTGGCGCGAAAGTGCGACTTGAAGACCTGCCGTTAGACGACATCGCCGACTTCTGCCGCGAATGGGGCATCAAAGAATGTGTATGATCCCCCGGGGCCAGTCGGGAATGTATTTCAGCGGGCCTTTCGAGGGCGTCGAACTGGTGTTTCTGGTCAAATACCAGGATGACGCGCCGGTGATAAAAAAACATCCCTCCATGGGCCCGCTCATCAGCAAAGCGATTGGTGTCAAAACCTATATTGGCCGACTCCACCGGCCGGATGATGAGGTGGAGGGTTCGGGCTGTGGTGAGGCGATAGCCCACAGCGTGCCGGTCTATGTTGCATAACGCCGGCGAGCCCCACGCCACCTGGTTGCACGAGATAGCCGACCAGGCGACAACGGAATGGTCGTTGATCCGCAGCCTCAATGAGGCATCCATGCGCCGGGACACCCTTTCGCTGTACGCTGCCAGTTACGCCTTGATTCGCATCGGAAACGTTGCGTCGGCGCGTTCCAGAGATTTGGAAATAATCTGCCCCGATTACGGCCGGGTGTATTGGGTAAACTTTCGCAACTCCCTGGCGCACCAGCCCAACCCCCATGATCGGCCGGATGTGGGAGATATTTGGACGGCCGTATCACAATCATTGCCCGAACTTGTCAGAGTGATCACCGGCCGACCGCCGCCATGACGACCGCAGTTTCCGACCGCCGCAGGCTGACCGACCTGCTCGCCGGCGACCTGGCTTTCCAGGCGCCGGCGCGGGAGGCGCATCCCCTGCACGCGCTGCATCCCTTCGCGGCGCGGTTTCCCCACGGATTGGCCGGCCATTTCATCAATGGGCTGACGCGACCGGGGGATGTGGTTTTGGACCCCATGTGCGGTTCAGGGATAACGCTGCTGGAGGGTTGGCTGGCCGGGCGCAACGTGATCGGGGTGGACCTGGACCCGCTGGCCCGACGGCAGAGCGCGGCGCGGACATCAGCTTTGGATGCGGACGCCATAAAGGCGGCCGGGCACGCGGCGTTGGAACGGGCGGAAGACCTCAACGCCGGCAACAGCCACCCCCACGACCCGCTGGGATTCGTCCGCGGCGGCATGGATGATGCCACGGTGAAATTCCTGGACTACTGGTTTTTGCCGGAAACGCAGGCGGAACTGGCCGCGCTGGTCCTGGCCATTCGAGCGGAACCCGAACCGGGTTTGCGCAACCTGCTGGAGGTGGTCTTTTCCTCCACCATCGTTACCAAGTCGGGCGGGGTATCGCGCGCCCGCGACCTCGCCCACACGCGCCCGCACCGGGTGGCGGAGAAGCAGCCCCGCAGCGCCCTGCGTCAATTCGAGATCCTGGTCAACCGCGCCGTGGATGCCTACCGCGCCGTGGACACAGGCACGGTGGGGCAAAGCGCCGTGGCCGCCGGAGACTCGCGACGCCTCCCGTGGCAGGACGAGAGCGTTGACCTGATCGTGACGTCGCCGCCGTACGCCAACGCGCTGGACTACATGCGGGCGCACAAATTCTCCCTGGCGTGGCTGGGCGACCCGATTCCCCGCCTGTCCGAGTTGCGCGGGCGCTACATCGGCTCCGAGCGGCAAAGCTCGGGTGAGAGCGCCAGCGATGCGGTTCCGCCATCAGCGCAAGGCGTGATCGGCGAGGTGGCCCGGGTGGACGCAGCCAGGGCCAGGGTCCTGGAACGGTATTTCCAGGATATGGGGGCAGCGATCGGCGAGATGGCGCGGGTGTTGCGCCGCAACGCGGCCGTCATCATCGTGGTGGGTCCGTCGGTGATGCGCGACGTGCTGGTTCCGACGCATCAGTGCCTGGCGGACATCGCATCGCGCGTCGGTCTTGACGTGGTGGGTGTCGCGCCGCGGAACCTAGACCGGGACCGGCGTATGATGCCGGCGCGACGCCCGGCCAAAGCCGTAGCAGAGCTTGCCGGTATCGAGCGCCGTATGCACACCGAGTACGTGATAGGCGCCGTGCGGCCGTAGCGTTTGTTGCCCGTTGAAGCCCCGGCGGCGGTCGGACCCGCGCTTTGGCGGGGGGCAAGGCTGCCCGGAAACCAAGCGCCAAACTGCGGCCCGGAGCATCCCGGACGGGCTAAATACCAGATGTTGTTACGTTGCGCAGGTCTGCGCCGGACCATGCCGTCGTCGCCGCTCCTCTGAGATTTTGGAACACGCTTTCGGTATTGGCCGGACGCCGGCGCGGCCCCGATGATGGCCGATACGTATTTTCAAACCACGGATATTTTTGGTTGGTTAACTGAAACAAGGCAGAACGCGATATCTAGCAACTCGCCTAGCGGATGGGGGCGCCGGCTCACTACCATAGCTCCTTATACAACAGGAGATTTTGCAGACCGTGGCCGATTTTTCAGACCCCGCATCAGTTTGGCAAGCGGCGCTTGGCCGGCTGGAAATGGAAATGCCCAGGGAGCATTTCAATACGTTCCTGCGTCCGAGCGTTGGGCACAGTTGGTATGACGGTGACCTTGTGGTGGCGGCATCCAGTTCGTTTGCCGTGTCGTGGCTGGAGTTGCCTTTGCACCTGGCAATGGCACGGGAGGCGCTGTCCAAAACGCTGGGCCGGCCGGCCGGTGTCCAATACCGGGCGATGCCCGCGGTGGCGACCGGCGGCGAGCCATCCGAACCAGGCGATCGGGTGAGCGTCCACGCGATAACGGCGGCGCCTAACCGCCGAACACGGGCGCCGGTGCCCGACGATTACGATCTGGGACGGAACGGGGCCGCATCCGGCGGGTACGACTGGGACGCGGTCAATGCAGCCACCTGCAATCCGCGGTACACGTTTGACGATTTCGTGGTGGGCGAGAGCAACCAGTTGGCTTACCACGCGGCCACTTCCGTGGCCCTGGCCGGAGCCGAGCCAGCGGGCGGGGATTCCGGGCGCGGCTACAATCCGCTGTTCATCTACGCCGGGTCGGGATTGGGAAAGACCCATCTTCTCCACGCCGTGGGCAACCGGGCGCTGGAACAGGGTCGTTCGGTCCTTTACGTTACCTCGGAGCAGTTCACCAACGAGTTCGTTTCGGCGATCCAGAGGCGGGCGACGCGGGAATTTCGCGACCGGTATCGCGGGTTGGATCTCCTGCTCATGGACGACGTGCAGTTCCTGGCGGGCAAGGAGCAGACCCAGGAGAGCCTTTTCCACACGTTCAACGACCTGCATCAGTCGGGAGCCCAGGTGGTGCTCACCAGCGACCGGGCGCCGCACACGATCTCTCCCCTGGAGGAGCGGCTGCGCTCACGATTCCAGTGGGGTTTGCTGGCCGACATGCAGCCGCCCTCGCTCGAAACGCGCATGGCCATTCTGCACTCATGGTCCGCCGCCCAAAACGCGGATGCTCCCGAGTCGGTGCTGGCCCTGATCGCGCAGCGGGTGAGCCGGAACGTGCGCCAGTTGCGGGGCGCGTTCAATCGAATCATGGCGATGGCGCAGATGATGAACGTCCCGCTGACTCCCGAATCGGTGGCGGACCAACTGGATGCCATCGCCGGCCCGGACCCGCGGACCGAGGTAACGCCGGAGCAGATCCTGGACGCGGTGGCCCGGCATTTCCAGGTGAGCGTGGAGCAGATCCTGGGACGCGGACGCACCGCCCCGGTGGCGCAGGCCCGGCAGGTCACGATGTACCTGCTCAACGTGGAGTTGGGCATGCCGCCGACCAGCGTGGGCCGGTTCCTGTCCGGACGGAATCACAGCACGGTGATTCACGGCGTGGCGAGGGTGCGCGATGCCATCGCCGCCGACGAACGCCTGCGCCGGTCCGTCGACAGAATCAAGGGCGAGATCCTGGGCGCGCGCTGACGCGGCGGATCATTCCGACTCGGGTTCCGGCGCTCGCATGCCGGTGAATTCCTCCAGCCGGCGGATGCGGGCGAGGACTTCGGCCTCGTACTCGGCGCGTACCCGGGCCAGTTCGGCCTCGGCTTTTCTGGCCCTCAGACGTTGCTGTTCGGCCTGTTCGCGCGCCTGCTCGGCTTCCCGGTTCGCTTTTGCGATGGCGGCCTCGGCCTTGTCCGCGCGCTGGCGTTCCTTGACAGCCTCTTTACGGGCGTCGTCCACCCGCTTGTCTCTGATTAATCCGACCACCATAATCACAGTTCCAACAGAAATGCCGGACAGGTTTGCTGCCAGCTTGTTTAACGGGTGCAGTTCAGGGAATAAAGATTCCAGCAACTGAAAACCGGTTGCTACCAGGACCCCGATTACGACGACAACGTAGGCGACCGCGTAGTATTTCACATTCTGCCACATGAGATGGACTCAGCAACAGGGGGCGCCCACGACAGAATACCCTGCCCCGCGACAATGCGCAAATGCATTTCTATCGTAATATCTGTGCAGTATTGGTGGACAATACGTCAGTCGAACTTTCATCGTTATCGTGTGTGGACATGCCCTGAGTGTCATGTCTGCGCAAGCAAGAACCCAGGCATCCGTGGGATAATCAAGATGTTTCCAGGCGAGAGTTGCCCTGATTCCGGCTCAATACCGGCGCTGTACTGGATACGGGCGCCGGAATAACGGATTGCCTGTGCCGGCAAGGGGTCGAATCTGAACGGTCGAATCCTGCGTTTGTTCCGCCGGTCCGCGCCGATGGCGTCGGCCGTCCCTGCTATAGTACGGCGACACGATCCAAGACCCCGATCTCACGAGACCCCGATCTGGAGACCAACATGACCACAGCCAATAATGCTCCCACTATCCGGACCGTCGTGGGAACCGGAGAGGCCGGCTACAGCGGCGACGGCGGCCCGGCTACGGATGCCACGCTGCGAGAGCCGTTCCTGTGCGCCTTCGACCAGGCTGGCAACCTGTTCTTCTGCGAAGCCCGCAACCACATTGTGCGGCGGGTGGACGCTGCCACCGGGGTCGTCGCCACGGTGGCAGGCAATGGAGAGCAGGGTTACTCCGGCGACGGCGGTCCCGCCACGGCGGCCACCATGAACGAACCGTACTCGCTGGAGGTGGACGCCGACGGCAGCATCTACATCGTGGACCGCCTCAACGCGGCCGTGCGCAGGGTGGACGGCGCGACGGGCATCATCACCACGGTGGCCGGCACGGGTGAGCCGGGATACTCGGGCGACGGCGGCCCCGGCCATGCGGCGCAGTTGCGCGAGCCGAACGACTGCTTCCTGGACGGTCGGGGCGGCCTGCTGATTGCCGACATCCAGGACCAGCGCATCCGCCGTCTCGACCTGGCGACGGGGATCATAAGCACGTTCGCCGGCAACGGAGAAAAGGTACGCGGCGGCGACGGCATGCCGGCCACGCAGGCCAGCATCCTGGGCGCGCGGGCCGTGTGCATGGACAGCCGGGGAAACACTTTCATCGCCGAACGTGAGGGCAACGGCGTGCGCATCGTGACCGCCGGCGGCATCATGGGGACTGTGGCCGGAGCGGACGCCGAGCGCGGGTACACCGGCGACGGCGGGCCGGCGCTGGCCGCAACCTGGGGAGCGCCGAAAGCCATCCGGTGCGACGCCAACGACAACATCATCGTGGTGGACACCGAGAACCACGCCATCCGCCGCATCGACGCCAACACGGGCATCGTCACCACCATCGCCGGCGGCGAATTGGGTGGACACGGCGACGGCGGGCCGGCCACGGATGCCGGCATGGACCGGCCGCACGGATGCGGAATTGCGTCCGACGGAGCCATCTACGTGGCCGACAGCAACAACCACCGGGTGCGGGTGGTGTCCTAGATCGCGGACGATCGGCCTACCAGGCAGGCGCCGCCCTTTACGCAGTCCAGGCGCGGATGGGCGGGCGGCGCTTGCCTGTGGCCAATTGTGGTCTGGCAGTGATGGGCGCAGGTCCAAACCGGGCGATGCAGTCGGATCAATTGCCTGAGCCCGGCGCGGACACTGTCGCCGTGGCCGGTTCGGACAGCCCTGGCCATGTGCGGCGCAGATCGCGCCCTGATCGCCGCAGTACGCGGGGATGGGAAGCGTCGCCACCACATCATTTTTGGGTCGGGGCGAACCCTGATGCTCCGCCTGACGTTACCGGGCCGATCCAACCGCCGCGCGCCTGCCACGTCGCCTCGGGTGACGTTGAATTGCGCTGCTTTCATCAGCGACTGCTGCAGCGGGGCAAACCCGGCAAGGTGGCTCTGGTGGCGGTCATGCGCAAGCTCCTGCTGCGCCTCCACGCCGTCGCACAGCGTGGCGCCCCTTGGATCCCTGCCCCATCCCCGCAAGTAGCGTGAAAATCCTTGACATCCAACACGTATACTTTGGGTTGAACCGTCATCGCGCGTGTGCCATAGTCGGACGCGCAATGACAACGGCGACTTTGAAACGGCCCGGTCCGGTGACACTTCCCCATTGCCCCTGCCATCCCTCCGTCCTTACCATCAAACTACCGGAACGCCCGCGTCCAACCCGTCGTCCCACCCCTCACCGGGGACCGGTCCCATGCCGCACTCCAAATGCCGCTCCACCAAAACCGCTCACCCGACCGCCAAAACCGCGCTTTCCGCCCCCATGACCGACCCCACAGCCCTACTCAAATCAGCGGAAATGAGCGGAAATGAGCGGGATTTCCCAAAATCTCCGCCGTCCCCGGTCCTGCCAGTCCGGAAATGCCGTGAATCCTTCCGCCACCGGCGGATGACAATCATGATGCGATCCCACGACCATCTCCCAAGTCCGCCGCCGCGACGCCATCCTCAAGCGCCTCACCCATGCCCATTTTCGCCGGAACGGTCACCGCGAGTCCGCTGGAGGCGGGTTCGCTACTGGCAATAACAAACTGAGTACGCGTGAGGTCCTGGGGGTGATGCGCTCTGCCCCGGCGCTTCGCCTGCAAACACCGCTCCGGTTGGAACACCGCTCCGGTTGGACGGAAGACGCGGCGGCGTTCTTCGTGCCACGCGGCTCCGCAGGTGCAACGTTGTAAGACCCTGCCGCGGCAGCACGCAGTGTTCTATAATGGCGTTGCCCGAAACGAAACGATTGGAGACAACCAATGCCAAAGATTATCCCGGTACCTGATGAGCTCAGCCAGCCATTCTGGGACGCGGTGAACGAGCAGCGCCTGATGCTTCAGAACTGCACCGCCTGTGACAAGCTGCAGTATCCGCCCCAAGCGGCCTGCCAGGCGTGCGGCTCCGCGGACGGGCTGGAGTGGAAGGAGGTGGAAGGCAAGGGCCACATCGCCGCCTACATTGTCATCGAGGACGGCCGACTCAACCGCCGGATGCCCGACCAGCCCTACAATCTGGCGCTGGTAACGCTGGACCAGGATCCCACGGTGAACTTCTACTCCAACCTGCCCGGCGTCCCGGCTTACGAGGTGCCGGTGGGCGCGGCCGTGGAGGTAACCTTCGAAGAAGTGGCCCCCGGCCAGTTGATACACGAGTGGCAGGTGGTGGAGTAGCCACCACCGTAAACTAGCGCTGATTCGTGGACGAGCGACAAGAGGACGGAATATGACCAGCAGCAATAACTTCCAGTGGCGCAGGGACCGGGACGGACTGGGCGTGTGGGAACATCGGGGCAAGGTGGCGATCGCCGGATACGGACATTCGCCGGTGGACCGGCGGTGGGACGAGACGAACCTGGATACCTCCCTGGGCGCTTACACCATCATGGCCTGCGAAAAGGCAATGGAGCAGGCCGGAGTGACCATGGACGAGGTGGACGGCATCGTCTGCTGCGACAGCCACATTGCCGGCGGCAGCGGCGGCACCGCCTCCCAGTGGGCGCCGCGGCCCTACTTCGATCCGCCCTACGACTCGGAGTACGGCCTGACCCTGATCAACGCCCAGTGGCTCATCGACACCATGGGCTTCAAGAACGTCAAATTCGCCCCCACCGGGGTGCCGACCATCGGCGAGATGGTGGGGATGGCCTCCCAGGCAGTGGGCGACGGAGTGTGTTCCACCTGCCTGGTGATCTATCCCACCGGCAACCTGGAGGGACGCTATCGGCGGGGCGGCGAAAACGCCGACGATTATGCCCGCGGCGCCCGCCAGTGGACCGTGCCCTGGGGCAACCACGGCGGCAACGACTTCATCAACATCTTTCCCCATCGACAGTACCTGATGAGGTATGGCGGCGTGCATGAGGACCTGGTCCACTTTGTCCAAAACCAGCACAAGAACGGGCTGCTCACCCCCTGGGGATACAACGCCACCCACAACATCCAACCGATATCCGTGGAAGACTACATAGGCTCCCGGCCGATCCTGAATCCCCTGCGCATCTGGGACTGCGACCGGCCCGTCAACGCCTCGGCGGCGTATCTGTTCACCACCGCGGAACGGGCGCAGGATATGAAATCCCAACCGGTGTATGTGCTAAACCATTCCCAGCACAACTTCCGCTTCCGGACCACCCAGCCCGACCTGGACGAAGTGGAGATGTGGACAGACCGGCAGGCCGCCCGCATGTACGAAGGCGCCGGCCTGGGCCCCGCCGACGTGGACATCTTCAACCCCTACGACGGCTACTCCATAATGACCCAGTTCTTCCTGGAGGGCTTCCAGTGGCACGGGGTCAAGCGGGGCGAGGCATTGTCCTTCTACGCCGGCGACATCAGCGTCAAGGGGCCGCATCCGTTCAGTTCCAGTGGAGGGAATCTGGGCAACGGCCGCACCCGCACCGCCATGTACACCGACAGCATCGAGCAATTGCGGGGCACTGCCGGCGACCGCCAGGTGACCGTGCGTGCCGAGACCGCGCTTTGCGCGTTCTCCACGCCCAGCAGCGGCGGCTGGCTGATGCTGGGCAAGTACCCGTCGTGATGACGCTGGCATAACGGACCCACGTCGGACCGGGCGAACCACTGGCGGGTTCCCTGGCGGAACCCGGGCAAAGACGTTTGAAACGCCCGGCTGAACGCTCAGCCGGGCATTTTCTCCGGGCGTTGACAGTTCCGGATACTAACCGGCGCTGATTCCCAACTCCGCCTGCAAGTCCCGGATGGTCTCGGCGCGGCTGCGGGTCGGGGGACGCACGCGCATGCCGATGGGCTCGTTCTCCACTTCCGGCACTACCTTGATGGCGACGAACACCGGTCCGGTTGCCTGCATTATTTCCTCAACGTTGGTGGCGAACTCTTCCAGGTCGTCGAAGCTGTAGGCAGAGGAATAACCGGATTCCTTGGCCATGCCGGCGTAGTTGATATCCTGGGCGTTGGGAACCGGCTGCCCGCCGGTGGTGGCGTAGCATTCGTTGTCCAACAGGATGTGGCAGAAATTTTCGGGCTGCTTGCCGGCAATGGTGGCCAGTATGCCCATGTTCATCAGCAGCGCGCCTTCGGAATCGAACAGCACGACCTTTTCATCGGGCAGTCCGAGGGCGAGTCCCAGGGCCGCCGAGGTGGTCTGGCCCATCGCGCCGCCCATGTTCAGGTCCCGGTTCTCGTTGGTGGTGAATTCGCGCCAGTGGCGGCCGGAAGTACCGGTGGGAATCACGATGGCATCGCCCCGGTGCTCCTGGAATACTCGGAATACGTCCGCAGCATGAATCATTCTTTGCCTCCGTTACGTGAATCTTGCTTGCTCCGTACGACGCGCTTCGCCGGGGCACGTGTTGTGTTCGGCAAGGCGCCGACGGGCAATCGTTTTTTGTGAAGGGTCGCGCCGTCTAGCGGTTGAACCCGTGGTATTCGTCGCCAACCAGAATGGCCACGGGCCGCTTGGTGGCCCGCGCCTCCTCGAAGGCCGTGGAGATGCGCGTGCTGTCGGCGTCCTGCTCCACCAGGTAGTAGTTGATGCGGAAAGCGTTCAGGAACGGCTCGGTGTAGGTGGCCGCCGAGTCGGTGATGATACCGTGGCGGTTCCAGCCGCGGTAGCCCACCACCATTACCAGCGGGAACCCGGCGTCCAGCACCATGCCGCGGATGGAGTCGCCCGATTCCATCATGCCCGTGTTCTGAATCAGGACCACCGGATTCTTGCCGGCGACCAGCAGCCCCAGGGCGATGCCGAAGGTCTCGCCCTCCCTGGAGGTGGGAACGATGTCCAGCCAGGACTGGTCCTTCATCAACTCGTACAGGTAGTTGGTCTCGCTGTCGGGAATGGTCACCACGTGGGTGACGCCGTTCTTCTCGAACTCCTCTATCAGAGCCTCAGGGCTCAGCACTGCTGCCTGTTGTGTAACCATGAAAGATCTCCTCACGTGCGCGATGAACCCGGCAGCGCGATTCCGCTGCCTGGGCAAAGGCCGCTATTGCTATGGGCTCTGCCGATTATAGTTACGCATACCGAGAGGGTCAATTTTGGGCACGTCGAGGGAAATGGATAGGCTGCCCCGCTGCACTCACCCGTCCCGAGCATCGTATATAATGGCATGTATCAGGAACGCAACATGACCACCATCAACACATCCGATGACCTGCTTCGGCTGCTCAGGGAAGACGCCACCTTCTATGCGGATGCCCGCCGGCTGATTCTGAGTGAGGAACTCCTGGCGTTGCCCGAACGGTTCGCCGCTCTGGCCAACCGGGTGGATAACTTCATCGAGGAACAGCGCCAGGTCAACGAGGAACAGCGCCAGGTCAACGAGGAACAGCGCCAGGTCAACGAGGAGCAGCGGGCCACCAATCAGCGCGTTGATGATTTCATCGAGGAACAACGCCAGGTCAACGAGGAACAGCGGGCCACCAATCAGCGCGTTGATGACTTCATCGAAGAACAACGCCAAGTCAACGAGGAGCAGCGCCAGGTCAACGAGGAACAGCGCCAATTCAATGAGGAACAGCGCGAGGTGAACGAGGAGCAGCGGGCCACCAACCAACGTGTGGATGACTTCATAGAGGAACAACGGGCCACCAACCGGCGCCTGGAGACCGCGATCGGAGAACTACGGGGCAACGTTGCCTACCGGATCTGCCGGGAGCGCGCTGATGAGATCGCCGAGGAACTGGGCTTCATTGTCATAGATATCATAGCTGGTCTCCCACTGCGCGAGCTGTTCCGCTCCAACCCTCCCCCGGATTTCACCCCCGGCGACCGGCGCTCTTTCTATCACGCCGACCTGATCATGATGGTGCAAGACCGGCAGGAAAACCCTGCGTACCTCGCCGTGGAAGTCTCGTACACCGCAGACGAAAGGGACACCCGACGGGCGCTGCGCAACGCCCGGTTCCTGAACCACATCACCGGCCTGACGGCCTATGCCGCCGTCGCCAGTCGTCAAAACGACCAGGCGATCCAGGAGCTGTTGGACGGTGGCACGGTCCTCTGGTACCAGCTACCCGAGGAAGCCTTTCAGCCCCAGTAAAACATGGGTCGATCAACGCCTTGGCCAATCGTGCCGCGCCTGGCCCCTGAACACGTCTCCGGCACAAGTTGGCAAGCCTTAAGTCAAGGCAACCATTGAGGCGTGACAACTCTGGATTCCTAGTCCTTCGGGGTTTCTCGCGGCCCGCGGTATTTACGACTTCGGCAGTTGACCGCTCATACCCGCGATGTTAGCGTGCCCCTGATCGACCAAGCCAATCTTTCCGGCCGATCACGGGGAGAGTCCAAACATGGCGGGAGCGCTGGAACACATTCGGGTAATTGACTTCGGGCAGTATATTTCGGGCCCCCTGGCGGGCATGTTGCTTGCGGACCAGGGCGCGGACGTGGTGCGTATCGACCCTCCCGGCGGGCCTCGCTGGGACACTCCGGCCAACTCCACGTGGAACCGGGGCAAGCGCAGCATCACCCTGGACCTCAAGCGTGCGGACGATGTGGCCATCGCCAAGTCTCTAATAGAGGGCGCCGACGTGGTGATCGAGAACTTCCGGCCCGGCGCCATGGACCGGTTGGGGCTTGGACCCGACGAGATGACCCGCGCCAACCCTCAGTTGGTGTACTGCTCCATACCGGGATTCGCGGCGGACGACCCCAGGGCCGGCATGCCGGCTTACGAGGGGGTTGTGGGCGCGGCGTCGGCCACCTTCCGCCCGTCCGACCCTGACAGCAAGCGTCCGGTTTACACGGCCATTCCCATCGCCTCCGTGTATGGCGCATTCCAGTCGGTGGTAGCCATCACCATCGCGCTGAACGTCCGCGAACGCGATGGCGTGGGGCAGCGCATAGAAGTCCCCCTGTTCGACAGCATGTTCCAGTCCATCGGCCGATTCGGAGTGCGGGTGCACAACGCGCCGCCGTCGGCTCCCATGCTGGGCGAGTTGTGGGGCGGCATCTTCCAATGCAGCGACGGCGAGTACGTGCGCTTCGGCGGCCCCGGCAACCAGAATTTCCGGCAGTTCGTGGAGGCCGCCGGGATAACGTCATGGGACGCGGAGGGGCTGACCGACTTCGACCACCCCCTGGACGACCCCAAGTTCCGCGCCGACGCCCAGCAGCGGATTCACGATCTCTTCCTGACCCGCACCGCGCAGGAATGGGAGGACCTGATCGCCGAGGCGGGCAGCGAGGGCGCGGTGTGCCGCACCAGCGCCGAGTGGTTTGACCACCCGCACGCCCGGGCCTCCGAGATGGTGGTGGAGGTGGAAGACCCCACCTACGGCAAGATGCTGCAGCCGGGGATCAACGCCCGGATGTCGCTGACGCCCGGCAGGGTGCGCGGGCCGGCGCCGGAGCCCGACCAGCATCGGGAGGAAATTCTCGCGGAGTTGAAGCCCCGCCGAGCTTCTGACGCATCAGGATCCGGAGCGCCTTCGCCCGAGGACACCATGCGCGCCGCCCTTGACGGCGTGAAGGTGCTGGACCTGTGCATCATCCTGGCCGGCCCGACCATGGGCCGGACGCTGGCCGAGTACGGGGCCAACGTCATCAAGATAGATAACCCCAGGCGCGGCTCCACCGTGGCCCGGCACAACGACATCAATCGGGGCAAGCGCAGCATCCTGCTGGACCTGAGATCCGACGAGGGACGCGACGTTTTCTGGAAGTTGCTGGAGGATGCCGACGTGGTGGCCCAGAACTACCGCGCGGGCAGCCTGGCGAGGCTTGGACTGAGCTACGAAGAGGTCCGAAAGCGCAAGCCCGACATCGTCTACGCTTCGCTGAACGCCTACGGGCACATCGGCCCCTGGGCGGAGCGCCCCGGCCACGAGGGGTTTGCCCAGGCCACGGCCGGCATGACGCGTCGCTTCGGCGGGGACGGTGTGCCCGAGTCGCAACCCAACCCGGTGAACGACTACGGCACGGGCTTCATGGGCGCGTACGGGGTGGCCCTGGCCCTGCTGCACCGGCAGCGCACCGGAGAGGGCCAGCACGTCGATTCGGCCCTGGCCTACACCGCCATGACGCTGCAATCCCCCTTCATGCAGATGTACGACGGCAAGGAGTGGAACGAGACCAGCGGGCAGGACGCCCTGGGTACCGGCCCGCTGCACCGGGCCTATCAGGCCAGCGACGGCTGGTTCTTCATCGGAGCGCCGGAATCGGCCCTGCCGGGGCTGGCGGGCCTGGATGGACTCTCCGGAATAGACTCGCTGCGGGGCGATGCGCTGGCTTCGTCGCTGGAAGAGCGGTTCCAGGGGAACAGCGTGGCGTTCTGGGTGGACAGACTGGCCGCAGCCGGCGTCGGCGCGCAGCGGGTCATCACCAACGTCCGGGAGCTGATGACCGACCCGTGGGTGGAGTCCCACGGGCTCAGCCTCACGCGAGAGCACGACGATTTGGGCCCGGTGACCACCTGCGGCCCGGCGCCGCGACTGTCTCGCACCCCGGTGCGCCCGGGCATCCCCGCGCCCAGGCCCGGTTCCCACGCCAGGCAGATCCTGGAGGAGCATGGCCTCGCGAGCCGTTATGAAACCCTGCTGGATTCAGGAGTGATTCTGACCGACGGCGTGGCGGCGGGATAGGATGCCTGCCCGGCACAGGATGGATGTCATGAAATACGATGTGGCGATTGTGGGTTCCGGTTCGGCCGGTTCGGTTCTGGCGACCCGCCTTTCGGAGGATCCGAACCGCTCGGTGCTGCTCCTGGAGGCCGGGCCGGATTACCCGAACTTCGAACTGCTGCCGGACGAGCTGAAATACGGGTTCGCCGCCTACCCGACGCCGCCCGTGGCTCGAACGGCAAGCGGCCATCCCGACTGGTTGGGCTCAAATCCCCACAACTGGCAGTTCACAGCAACCGCGACGGATCTTGCGCCGCCGATGCTGGTGCCCCGGGGCAAAGTCACCGGCGGTTCCAGCGCAATCAATTCCTCCGCTTTCTACCGGGGCGTGCCCGAGGATTTCGACGCATGGGCATCTCTGGGCAACGACGAGTGGAGTTACGAAAAGGTCCTGCCGTTCTTCCGCAAGTCGGAAACCGACGTTGACCGGCACGGCGACTATCACGGCTCCGATGGGCCCATCTTCGTCCACCATTCCAACCCGGACGCATGGGACGACACCCAGAAACGGTTCGTCGGTGCATGTGTCGCCAGCGGTTTCGAGGAAACCAACGACCACAACCATCCGGATTCAAATGGGGTGGGACCGGGGATAACCAACAACCACAACGGGGTCCGGTTCAGCACCGCGCTGGGCTACCTGGGGCAGGCGCGCCATCGACTCAACCTGACGGTGCGGCCCGATTGCCACGTTCGACGGGTGATTTTCGAAGGCAAACGGACGACCGGGCTCCTGGTGGAGAGCGGCGATGAGACGTTCACCGTTGAAGCCGGTGAGATTATCCTCAGCGCGGGCGCCGTCGGGTCGCCCCACCTGTTGCTGCTGTCCGGTGTCGGTCCGGCCGGGCAGCTGGAGAGGTTGGGAATACCCGTCGTACAGGACACGCCGGGCGTGGGCCGGAATCTGAAAGACCATCCCAAGGTGTACGTCACGTGGGAGGTTGGCGGCGGTCTTGCTGCCCAGTCCAACCGAGGGGCCGGCAGCGCTACGCTGCGGCTCACCGCTCCCGGTTCCCACCTCAGGAGCGATCTTTCCATCGGCTTTTCCGCACTGGTGACGCCCCGGGTCAAGGATGCCGCGCCGGGCCCGATGACGGATGGGCTAGGGCCTGGGGAGGAGATCTCCGCGACCCGCTGCGTGGAGATGATGGTCGCCCTGTTGCTGCCGGAAAGCCGGGGCGAATTGACCCTGACCTCGGCGGACTACCGGGTACAGCCGGCCATGCACTACAACTACCTGGCCGAACCCTTCGACCGGGAGCGGCTGAGGGCCGGCATTCACCAGGCGCTGGAACTGGCGGCAAGCAAGGAATTGGCGCCCCTGCTCGGCCCACGGATTGAGCCGGAGGACAAGGACCTGGCCACCGACGACGCGCTGGATCGGTGGCTGCTGCGGGAAGCGACCACCTTCTCCCACATATCCTGCACCTGTAGGATGGGGCCGCCCGGCGACGCGCTGGCCGTGGTCGATCAATATGGCAAAGTGCTCGGATTGGAAGGGCTGCGCATCGTCGACGCGTCGATCATGCCCGACTTGGTGCGTGCGCCCATCAACCCCGCGGTGATCATGGTGGCGGAACGGATCGCGGACTTCATCCGGTCCGGCCGGTAGCAGACCGGCCCTGTCCCAGGTGTAGGGACACGAAGGCGGCAGCAACGACCGAAAGGCATCGCCGCCATGAGAAGCGTTGTGGGCATTAGGGCCGTTCTAAAGTCGCCACACGTCCCCCTCGTGGTTCGACAGGCTCACCATGAGCGGGCTACATCGGTGCGTGTGGGTAATCGAACGCCCTGCGTGGGCGTGTATGCGTCTTGACGGACGAGGCGTTGGTACTTATTCTCGGGCGACGTGGATAGACCCCAGGCAGGTGCGCATGAGACTGGACGGCAAAGTAGCGATTGTAACGGGCGGAAGTCGCGGGATCGGGCGGGCCATCTGCCTCGGCCTGGGCGAAGCCGGAGCCAGGGTGGTTGTGGCATCCCGCACCGAGGTCGACAGGTCGGCGGGCACGGAGTACGCCACGTATGGTTCGGGAGACATCCACGACACGGCGGCGCAGATCACCGCCAACGGCGGAACGGCCTTGGGGGTGCGCTGCGACGTGGCGCATGTCCAGGACATCCAGAACCTGGTGGCCGCCACGCTGGACCACTTCGGCCGCATCGACATCCTGGTCTGCAACGCTGGAATGGACTGCGAGTCGCCGGTCGTGGACCTGGACGTCGAGTTGTTGGACCAATGCCTGGCGGTCAACGTGCGCGGCCCGCTGCTCCTCTGCAAGTACGCCCTGCCGTCGATGATCTCCCAGGGAGAGGGCGGCTCCATCTACTGCGTAACCTCAGGCTCCGCCAGGAATTATCGCGAGGGCCGCGTCGGCTACTCGATGAGTAAAGCCGCGCTGGAGCGCATGTTTTTCAGCCTGGCCGAGGAGGTCAGGCCTCACAACATCGCTGTCAACGTGCTGGAACCTGGCAGGGTGGACACGTGGATGAACCGGCGCGGAGACTGGCCGGGGACTTCGCACATACCGATGGTGCAGCCCGACGCCCTGACCGCGCCGGGGGTATGGCTCGCCGGCCAGACCGCCGAAACGCTGACGGGCGAGTTGGTGTCGCGGGCGGAATTTGGAGTTACCTGGGGCCCATGAATCAAAAGATCCCCACCGTGCAATTACAGGTCAGGTCAGGCCGCGCCATGCGGTAGCCGATTCCACGCTCGGTTCGGTACAGATGCACGATGACTTCCTGGCGTTGTCGCCAAGCTTCTGGCGCGGGGATTTTATGCAGGAACGCAGGAGCTGTGACTCGCCCACATCTTCGGAATAGCCAAGCCGCAGGTCGGGAGGCAGCTATCCTGCTATCCGTTGCTGAGAGTTATGAACGCGGTCCGCGGAGGGTCCGCACCGGGGATCGCCTGCACGCATTCTCCAAGCATAAGCGAGGTTGAGGCGTGCGGGGCAATAGCGCGGCCTGTTCGTCAGCGGGAGAGAATGGCCGCGTGGTGCTATACTCACGCCAAGACACTTGGGATGGCGCGTTTCCGCAGAAATATCCCGACCAAGAGCGCAAAGAGGTGAAATCATGTCCAGAGTTACGATGATTCAGCACATCAACATCGAGATCAGCGACAAGGATCGAACCCGGGACTGGTATGAGAAAGTGTTCGGCGCGGAGTTCCTGGACCGGGGTCCCGAGCTGAACTCCCGACAGCTGCAGTTGCGCATCGGCAATGCCGAGATTCACAGCACGCATACACCCAATCCCAGCCCGTCGGGCCACTTTGCGGTGGAGATCGCCGACTGGGACGAGATGATCGCCAACCTGGACGCGCTGGGCGTGGATTACAGCCGGCCCTCCGTCCGTGAGTATGCCAACGTCCATTCCACCTATATCAAGGACCCGGACGGCAACATGATCGAGTTGGTGCAGCACCCGATGGGCCTGCGCGACTCCAAGGGCAACACCGTGGAGATCGCCCACGACCCCGACGGCATGGTGTGGGCCCGCAATCCCGGCTTCGGCCCGCCCACGGGATGACGCGAACGCGAATCCATCCGTCGCGCCGTTCGAGAGTGAGGGGGTAAATATGCCTTACTACATGTACGTAGCCGTGCAGGGAGACAACAAGATCTCGGTTTTCACCATCGACCCGGACAGCGGGGGGATGACGCTGCAGCATGACGTGGCCGTGGACGGAGGGCCGTTCACCATGGCGATCAGTCCGGACCGTCGGTTCCTGTACGTGGGATGCCGGGAGATCACGCAGTTGGTCAGCTTCGAGATTGACCAGGCCAACGGAGGGCTGACGCGGAACGGGTCCGTCGCGCTGGACGCCTGGCCCGTATACGTCGCCACCGACCGCCGGGGCAAATTCGTGCTGTCGTCCTACTACCAGGGCGCGCGGGTGGCGGTGCATCCCATCGGCGATGACGGCTCGGTGGGCGGAGACCCCGTCGTACAACTGGAAACGGCCACGGGCGCCCACGCCATGCAGACCGACCCGACCAACACCTACGCGTTCGTGCCCCACATCGCTGGGAACGGCCCCAACTCCATCTGGCAGTTCCGGTTCGACGAGGAGACGGGACAGATCACGCCCAACTCGCCGGCGACTGTGGATCCCGAGGAGTTCCTGGGTCCCCGGCACTTCTGCTTCCACCCCTCGCTGGACGTGCTGTACTTCTCCAACGAGCAGGGGTGTAGCGTGAGCGCGTACAACCTGGACACGTCCAACGGCACGCTCTCGCTGGCCCAGACCGTGACCACCCTGCCGCCGGAGGGATTCGAGGAGCGCAACACCTGCTCCCAGATTCAGATCACGTCGTCGGGCCGGTTCCTGTACGCGCCCAACCGCGGGCACGACAGCATCGCGTGCTACACGGTGGACGGTGCGACGGGCGCGTTGACATCCAACGGCATCGTTCAGTCCGAACCGAGGCCCAACGCGCTGTGCCTGGACCTCCAGGACAAGTTCATCTACTCGGCGGGGCAGGACTCAGGCCAGATGGCGATCTTCGGCGTCGACGGAGATACGGGTGAGTTGACCCGGCTGGGTTCGCATTCGCTGGGCGAGGGGCCGGGCTGGATTTCGATAACGGAGTTGCCGGGGTAACCGGGAACATCCGGCGACGCAACGACGATGTGACGCAAATACTAAGTGACGCAAATACTAAGTGACGCAAGCACCATGTGAGGAGGCAGTTGTCATGAGTAAGGATTACAGCATCTGCGTAGGCGCGACGGGGTTCGGCGGCGGCGTCTGGCACAGCCCCGACGGCGGAGACAGCTGGACGCGGATCAGGGACCCGTTCCCGCTGGGCAGCCAGGTCCGGGCGATGGCGGTGTATCCCGATAACTCAAACCGCATCCTGGCGGGGGCGGATAACGGGATATATCGCAGCGAGGACAAGGGGGCCACGTGGGAGAAACTGTGGTCGCCGATGGACGGCGTGCCGATCTGGTCGATTGCCATCGACCCTGAGGACACCGACACCATCTTCGTGGGGATCAAGCCGGCCGCGCTGTTCCGGTCGCGGGACGGCGGCGGGAGCTGGACCAAGCTGTCGGTGCAGATGGCGCAGGAATGCCACATCGGGCCGCCGATGGTGACCATGCTGGTAGTGGACCCCAAGGACCACCTAACCGTATGGGCCGGCGTTGAGGTGGACGGCGTGTACCGGAGCCTGGACGGCGGAGATACGTGGACCCACGTTGAGGGCGGCGTACATCCGGACATCCACGGGATGACCATCAGCCCGGGCGAGCCGAATCGGGTGATCGCCAGCACGCCCCGGGAGATTTACGCGACCACCGACATGGGCGAAAGCTGGCAATCGGTGGTTACGACCGACCAGTTCGTGCTGCCTTACAGCCGGGGGATTGCCGTCAAAACCGACGATCCCGACGTGCTTTTCTCCGCCGTTGGGGACACGGCCATCGGCGGCGCCGGCGCCATACACCGTTCCAGGGACGGCGGGCAGACATGGGAGAGACGGCCGCTGCCGGTGGAGCCCAATTCCAACATCTGGCAGTTCGCCACCCACCCGGCCGATCCGGATTTCGTTCTGGCGTCGAGCCTGATGGGTGAGCTGTATTCCAGCAGCGACGCCGGCGACTCGTGGGAGAAGATGAATCGGGAATTCACGGAAGTGGGCGCAATGGTGTGGGTTCCCAACTAGCCCACCCACCGGCAACGCGACAAGCCGTTCTGACGGTAAGTGCGGGCAGGGGCGAAAGCAATTTTCGCCCCTGCCGTTTCTACTTTGATGGGGTCGGCCGTCGATGCGGGATCACGTCGCGCCGGCATCGGGCGATAACGCGCTTGTCGCCGCGGACGATATCGGCGTCCATGTTCCGCGCGGGGTAGGTCAAGGGCTTGTTGTCACGTCGGCTTGCCGCATGGATGGAATTGGCGACATCGGCGTTAATGTACAATAGCTATCGACCCGATAGGAGACCTGACGCCATGTTGTTTCAAGTCGAGGCTTTTGATCTTCCGGAGTGGGCGTACGACGAGTTGAAGGCTCAATGCGCCGAGCGTGCCATTGGTGCCGACGAGTTCTTAAAGTACCTGGTTTGCACCTACGTCGGGGCGCTTTCCTCCCAGACCGGCACTCAATTCACAGTGCCGCATCAAATGGAATCCCGGATGTTGGCTGAGGGGTTCATGGTGGTGCGCCGGCATGCGGACGGTGTGGTTCTGACACCGTCAGAGCCGATGGCATTCGAGGACGCGCTGGCTGAGTTTCAGAGCAACGGCCTCACCGAGGACGACATCGTTCGCGCTATGGACGGTTGATGCCGCTACGGGTGGTCTTTGACACGGGCGCGGTTCAGCGATTGGATAGCGTGCTGCTCACGGCGTCTACTACTTTGGTCGCAACCTGAAATGCTTCTTCCAACTCGTTGAACGTGATATCGACCGGTTTGTCATGGGCATTATCGTTTCTGTTACGTACCGCCACGCCAAGTTTTTCTCGGCCCGATTCTCCAATAGCATTATCAATAATATTATCAAATCGATTCGCATACTCCGTCCCGAATAGCTTCATCTTATCCCGTATTTCAGATACGGTCGCGTTCCTAATCGCGCTACGACCAATTGATGAAAGAAAATTTGACGTCGCTGTGTCCGCACATCCGTCTTTCAATCTTCGTTTGATCAGATCACTCACGACAGCTTCGATTTCAGCGCACATCAGGCCGTTCACGTATCGGGTTAAATATGCCCCGATGACGGGGTCAATATCCGGGTTTTGTACCGTTAGTTCCCTACAATCAGCAATCGCGGTCTGCGTAAGTGGCAGATACATCGTCGTCATATTTTCGAACCCACCGCATTGTGGACCAGTTCCATTCGTTGTTGCACGACCGAGGCGTCGCTGGTGTTGTATGTCACCGTTTCCATAAAGACGGAATTGTTCTTGAGGTCGCCATACGCATCTGCAAGATTTCGGTGCATAAGTTCGCCCAGCTCAACGGCGCAAGCCATGATTGCGTCTAAAGCGGCCAAGTTGATTCTTTGCCTGAGATGGAAGGGCTTTTCGCCTAAAGCATTCTTCACCAGGCCGCACGCTTCCGCGAACCGCTGTTCAATATCTGCAATGTAAAGCTCGTCCGCTTTATCGAGGATTTGCATATGGTCAGTGATAAATTTTTTCATGGGTTTCTTGTATTCTCGCCATCTATCAGCTAAGGCCAAAACTCGAAGGAGCATTTCAACATCGCGAAGTCGAGGATCCGGTTCAGTTCGACCGATCAAAATGCGCCAATCGGGGTTTGCATTCAATCTATCCAGGAGAGCATTTGCTTGCCCACGATGGATTGCCCTGCGGATCTCCATTGGATTGAGCTGGGTGCCGCCGGTGTTTAGCCGCTCAAAAATCTGGTAGACGCTTGAGTTGTCGCTGGGCTGGATCTGTCGGATAACGATGGACCGCAATGTAGCATCGTCAAGGGTCAATCTATCGTCCTCACTGAGTTCTTCGTAAGTGCGGTCGACCCAGGCAGCACCGACACCCCGTAATCGGAACTCGCGATCGTCCGAAAAAGTGCCACCATAAAAATGAGCGATAGTCGCCAGTCGTTGATGACCGTCGACCACGTAGAGTTCTGGACCAGAGTGTTCCCGGTAAAGGAAAACTTGAGGGATCGGGAGTCCCAATAGGAACGATTCAATTAACCGACTAGCTTGGGGTAGACTCCAGACGTAGCGCCGCTGATATTCAGGGATGACGAGTTGCCCAGACTTCCATTTCTCGTACATCACCCGCACGGTAAAATCAGTCGGGAAAGTCGAGATCTCGTAACGGATATCTTGGAGTTCATCGTCGTCAGTGGGTTCTGTGTCCTCCACCCGAAGGTCGTCTACCTGGAACTCACTATCCTGTTGCACGGTCAGCATCCTATCTCCTCTCACTTTTTGCTCAGTATTCACGATATCATTTGGATTTCTCCGCTGCAACTTGCGATTGGCCTCTATTGCACTTCTTTCAGAACGTTGCGGCCTGGTCGCGGACTCGATGGCATGACTAATCAGGCACCGAGATGTTGGGGACGTTTGTGCAGCCAAGTACGAAGGTATTGGCTCTGTAATCCGACAGTGTCAGAGAAAATGTTACAATGCAAATATGGAACCGCCGTGTGAGGGGATCGACTAAAATAATGCAGGCCCCCTCAGGAGCCTGCACCTATTTGTGCTACGTAGCGGCCGCCACCGCCCGCCATCAGGCCCCGGCCGGGCGCCGCCTAAACCGCCGCAGCGTCTCCACCAGCGCAGTTGCCAGCGTGGTCACGACCACCAGGCCGAGGGTGAATGGGGCAGTCATCATGGCGGTGAGGCGGAAGGCCTCGGGGTACACGCCGGCTACGCGCACGTCCATGATGCTCACGGCGGTCACGAATACGGCGATGGCCGCGAGGAAGGCGAGTCCGGCGAGGCCGATGCGTTTGGTCCAACGGTATGAGTTCATCTCTCCTCCTTGTCGTGCTCTCCGGTGCACGGAGTAACGGTGGCCTTGGGTTAATTTTACCGGATGACGCGGGGTCGCCAGAGCAGCGATTGGAGCGTCTGCCGGTGATTCTGAGGCCGCCGTGTCTGCTAGATACGCCCGGATTTTCGGAGGGGATTTACGGGCTACTTGCCCTCTCGGATGAAGTCGGCGGCTCGCTCGGCCATCATGATGATGGTGGCGTTGGTGTTGGCGCGGACGATGTCGGGCATGACGGCGGCGTCGATGACGCGCAGGTTGCCCAGCCCGTGGACGTTGCAATATTGGTCCACCACCGCCAGCGGGTCGGAGGACGGCCCCATCTTGCAGGTCACGGAGGTGTGGCCGGCGATGCCGGCGTTCTGCCGGAGCCAGCCGTCCAGCGTGTCGTCGGTCGCCAGGTCGGCGTCGGTGGGCGAGAGGCGTTCGGCCAGCAGGTCGGCGAAGGCGGGATGCTCGAACACGGCGCAGGTGCGGCGCACGGCGTCGCGGAAACGGTCGACGTCGCGCGGGTCGGTGAGGAACCGGAAATCGAGATGGGGCTGCACGTCGACGTCGGTTGAGGTGAGGGTCAGGATGCCCTCACTGTAGGGGTACTCCAGGCGGCAGCCGACGCGGATGTCGGGCGCGGTGCGGCTCTCGGGATAGGACGTGGTGGGCTGCACCTGGATGTCGTTGCGCTCGGTGGACCCGGCGGCGGTGAAACGCAGGCCGACCTGGTTGCGCGGCGCGTCGGCCGGCAGGTGGTTTTCGGGCTGCGAGCGGTACACGATGGACACCGACGGGTGGTTCTTCATGCTGCGGCCCACACCGGGCAGGTCGTGGATCGGGTCGACGCCCACGGAGCGCAGGTGGTCGGCGGGTCCCACGCCCGACAGCATCAGCAGTTGGGGCGATGCGATGGCGCCGGCGGCGAGGATGATCTGGTCGCCGTCGATGATGAAGGACTCGCCGCCGCTCTCAACCTCGACTCCGACTGCTCGGGGTGAGCCTGTCGAACCATCGTCGAATACGACACGGCGAACCGTAACGTTGGCGCGTATGGTGAGGTTCAGGCGATGGCGGCACGCGTCCAGGTAGGTGATTGCGGTGCTCATGCGTACGCCGCCTGGGTTGTTCAGTGGCACCTGGCCGACGCCGGTGGAGTCGGGATGGTTCATGTCGGGGTCGTCGGGGAAACCGGCGTCGCGGCAGGCCTGGTAGAAGGCGGCGTGCAGGGGCAGCCAGTCCTCGCGGGCGTGCCGCCACACGGGTATGGGCCCGTCCGTCCCGTGGAAGTCGTCGTGGATGTCGGCGTCGGATTCCAGGCGGCGGAAGTATGGCAGCGTCTTCTGGTATGCCCACTCGTCGTTGCCGGCCGCGGCCCAGGCGTCAAAGTCCTCGGGTGCGCCGCGTATGACGATCTGGTGGTTGATGGCGCTGCTGCCACCCGTCACCTTGCCCCGCGCGACGTGGATAGGACGCGGATTCTGCGGCGTGGACTGGCCGACAAATGACCAGTTGTGGTCCGCGCCTTGCTCGGAGGCGGCCTGGTTCATGTCGTGCTTGAGTTCGGCCGGCAGTTGGTCGAACGTATAGTCCGGCCCAGCCTCCAGCAGCAGAACGGAGCGGTCGGGGTCCTCGGACAAACGGTTGGCGAGGACGCAGCCGGCGGAACCGGCGCCGATGATGATAATGTCGTATTTCATTGGTCAACCACCCGCCTGCGTTTAGATCCTTGCCTGTCTATTTCCAACATATACCACGGATCGCGGCTACTTAGCTTCCCCAGTCGATTCGCGATCCAACTGCTCGAGTATCCGAGCTGCCAACTCGGGATTCTCTCGGATCATCTGAGGTGTCAGCGTAAGATTTTCCCTGAGAACCTGGGCTGCCAAAGTTGGATTCTCCCGGATCACCTGAGTGGTCAAATCGGTGCTTTCGCTCACAATACGGACTGCATTGGCATTCCGTTCCTGCTTCCTTTCATGTACGTAATTCAGGATTGCCGCTATCGTATAAAACATCGTCTGACCTCCCAGATCAACAGCAACCGCGGTCATACCGTACAGGATCACTCCCACGCCCTCAACAAACGGTCTTGAGTTAGCCACCTGCGTAAACTCTCCATGCAGTGATTGTATCAAAACAGCTCGACGCCGTTGCTCACGAATGATGAAGGTTCAAACATCTATCCATGTCATTTGCATTTGCATGCCATGCCGATATGGGCACTTTCATTGAGTGCTATCCATCAAGGTTTACTTACACTCCAACCCCCTCGCTCCAGAGAGAAGGAGTTCTGGATACCTGGTCACGTCTGGATGCGGTAGGCGCGAACGGCGGTGTCGTGGAGCAGGTTGGCGCGCTCAGTGGGGCTGTAGCCGCTCGACATGCGCTTGAAGGCGTTGTACATGACGTTGTACGAGAATGACACCTTGTCTGGCGGGAAGTTGCTCTCGAACATGCAGCGGTCGGGGCCGAACTGCTCGATGCAGTAGTTCATCCACGGGGCCATGGCCTCGGCCAGTTCCTCGGAGCCGATGGGGATGTCGCGGCCGTGCCAGCCGAACCCCCAGCGCGGCATCCCCAGGCCGCCCAGCTTGCAGACGACGTTGGGATTCTGGGCGACGGCGGCGATGCCCTCGCGCCAGGCGGGAATGACCTCGTCGTCCTTGCCGGCATAGATGCCGGTGCGACTCACGCCGCCGACGTGGTTGAGGATGATGGTCACCTCGGGTACGGCGCGGGCGAACTCGGCCACCTCGTTGAGTTGCGGGAAAGACAGCATGATGTCCAGCGACAGGCCCATGCGCGCCAGAACGCGGGCGCCGGCGCGGAAGGTCTCGTTGGCAAGGATGCCTTCCGTTTCCCGATTCTCAATCGACGGGTCGGGGCTCCAGGTCACGTTGTGGCGGATGCCCTTGAAACGGTTGGGACTGGCGGCTTGCAACGCCTCCAGCACGGGCGCCACGTTGTCGCCCAGCTTGAGGTCAGCGTGGCCGACGATGGCGGCGGCGGCGCGGGCCTCGCCGTAGGTGCCGCTGGCGCTGGCGGCTGCCAGACCCTGCACGAACTCCACCTCGCCCACGGGTTTCAACTCGTCGGGGCCGTCGGCGCGGTACATGGAGCGAGCTTCCACGAACACCGTGGAGCGGACGTTGTGGCCGGACTCGAGGTCGGCCATCAACTCATGCAGCAGGTAGCGCTGGTATGGGACGCTCCCCATTCGGCCGTCCCAGAAGTGATGATGCGGGTCGCAGAGGGGGATTTCGGGTTCGATGGGGTCTTCCTGGGTCAGGGCCAGCCAGTCATTGTTTCCGAATGGCATTTTGATACCTCCTGATCAGGTTGGCGTGGGCGCGAGTTGTGTCCGTGGTTCGACAGGCTCCCGCCGGAGGCGGACGTGCCGCACCATGAGTGGCCAGACTGCTATGAACCGCGGAGGCGCCTGATTTCCTCTTCCAGTTCTCGCACCCGGGTTTCGGCGCTCTCAGCTCGGGTTTCGGCGCTCGTGGCGCGGGCTTCCGCTTGGACTCGGGCGGATCGTTCATCTTCCAGTGTGGCGATGTGGAGTCCGGTGTCGGGGTCGTACCATTCGAGGCGGCCGCTATTCCAGCGGAGGTTGAGGTTCAGGACTGCGCTGTACCCTTGCAGCACGCCATCCGGCAGTTCCTGGATGGGCAATGCCTCGTACCGGCCATCGATCAGCCGGTCGCCGGCCAGCCGCGCCCCGTGGAATTCGCCCGTTTCGTCAAAGCGCCAGTACTCAGGTATGCCCAGGTCCGCGTAGTGCTCGCGCTTGTCGACCACGTCGATTCGGCCCGTGCTGCGGGACGCGATTTCCAGCACGAAGTCCGGCGGCTTCCCCTGTTCCGAGACGATGTATGCGTTGCTTTCGTAGTACGCTTCCGGGTCCACGCCGAAGGCGACCAGCAGATCTGGGAAACGCAAACCGGTGATGTCAGTAGTCGGTACCGGGCTCATGTAAAGCTCGCCGCCGACCAGTGTGGTTTCCGGATTTCCGAGGTGCTGGACCAGCAGGTACGCGCTGCCGGTGGTGGTCAAGTGCTTGAAGGCGGTCATTTCTTCGGGCAGGCGTTCGGGCGGGTCCGGCAGTCGGTAGCGGCTCGCGGATGTTGGCGTTTTGGTGGTCATGCTGAAACCTCTGGGGCCAGCGTAGGGGCGGATTACAGCCGAGCGGGCCCGTGCATCGGATTATACCGAACCGGGCAGGATCCTCGGGCGCAATGATACCACTGGAAATGGCGTGTCCTGAACGGCGCGATTGCGCGGCCGCGGGTGTATCATCCGCCAATCGTGACGGTTATCGGGAATTGGGCGGCCTCGCTGCGCTTCAGGGATTTTCGCCTGCTCTGGCTATCCACGCTCTTCTACTCCCTGGCCACGGGGATGGAGCAGGTGTCGGTGGGGTGGCTGATCTTCGAGCTGACGGGGTCGGAGTTCATGGTGGGCGTGGGCGCGGCCGCGCGGATGCTGCCCTTCTTCGTGCTGGGCATGCTGTCGGGCGCCATCGCCGACCGGTGGGATCGGCGCACGCTGTTGCGCATCGGCACTGTGGGAGCGGCGGCAGCAGCGTTCGTGATGGCGCTGCTGCTGCTGTGGGGACTGGCCAACGAGTGGGTCATCATCGCGCTGGTGCTGGCGTTGGGCAGCGCGATGGCGTTCACCATCACGGTGCGCCAGACCTTCACCTACGACATCGTGGGGTCGGGTCACGCGCTCAACGGGCTGGCGCTGGGCGCGATGGCGATGCAGGGCGGCGGCATCGTGGGATCGCTGGTGTCGGGCGCGGTGATCGAGTTCGTGGGTCCGGGCTGGCAGTTCCTGGCGTCGGCGGGCGCCTACCTGCTGTCGGCGGCGGCGACCCTGGCAATCGCCAATCCGGGGCGCACGCTGCGCACGTCGGCGGAGTCGGTGCTGCAGAACCTGGTCGGGTACGCCCGCCTGATGCGCGAGCACCGCCTCATGTTGGTGCTGATGGTGCTGACGGCAACGACCGAGGTGCTGGGGTTCACTCACATGACGCTCCTGCCGGTGTTCGCCAAGGAGGTGCTCCGCGTCGGCCCCACCGGCCTGGGCATCATGACGGCGGGACGACAGGCCGGCGGGCTGCTGGGCTTGTGGTTGCTGGCCGGCCTGGGCACCACGCGGCGCAAGGGACTGCTGACGTTTGCCACTGCCATCGGGTTCGGCGTGGGCCTGATGGCGTTTTCACTTACCACCAACATCTACACGTTCATAGTTGTGCTGCTGTTCGTCAACGCCTGCGCCATGGCGGTGGACACACTCTACAAGGCGCTGATGCAGGACCTGGTGCCCGACGAGGAGCGGGGCCGCGCCATGGGCACGTGGGTGCTGAGCGTCGGTTTCGCGCCGGTGGGCCACGTCGGGGTCGGCGCGCTGGCCGGAGCGGTGGGTGCGCCGGCGGCCCTGCTGATCAACGGGGCCGTGCTGGCCGGCCTGAACGTGGTAACGGGAGTGGGGTTGCCGCGCATCCGCCGCTTGGAGTGAAATGAGCAACTGGGTATGCAAACTCGGGCCAGAGAAAATTACCCGAGCGGCACTGCCGACGGTGGTACCGGCAATTGTGGCGATGTTGGTTGTCTGCATAGCCTGTGCCGGGCCGCAACCCACACCGCAGTTGGAAACTCCCACCGCTACCGTCGCGCCGGAGCCGACTCCCACCAGACTGCCAATTGAAGGCGCGATCTGGATCCTGGCGTCCATCGACGGGCAACCGCCGATCGCGGGAACGCACCTGACGTTGACGTTCAACGAGCCGTGGTTTGCCGGGTTCGATGGCTGCAATGATTTCGGCGGCCGGCATGAATCCGGGCAACCGATCATTGAACGAGATGGAACTATCTCGTTGCCCCCAATAGCTACAACCTTGCAAGGCTGCGTGACTCCACCCGGGATTCTCGATCAGGCAGACCGCTACCTGGATGCTATGAAACAGGACGCCAAGGCTCGCGTCGTCGATGACCGCCTGCATGTGCTCGATGGTTCGGGAGAGGTCGTGCTGGTGTTCGTTCGGGAACAGCCATTGGCGGGGCAGCCCAAGGATCCGGTGGGCACCAGTTGGCGGCTGGTGGACGAAGAGGGGATCTATAGTGAAGGAGATACGACGCTATTGTTCCTGAATTCACGATTGGCCACCGGAACCACCGTCTGCCGCGACTACACTGTGGGCTACGCAGTGTCTGCGGGAAGAATCCGGAGTCATTACAAGGGTATGTCAGGCTCTGTAGAACCATGCACGCAGGACGCAATCTATCAAGAACACCAGTATGTAGAGGACTTCGGATGGGCGGATGAGTATGCGATAGCGGAAACGGACGGATCTCAAAGGTTGGTCGTGCGCACCAGCCGGGGCAAGACTTTGACGTTCGAATCGCTGCCCCAGCCGGCCGGGGACATATTCAACAAACGGTGGCGGTTGATACGATTTCTGAATCCCCGGACGGATAGTTCAGGGACGAGGTTGTCGGAAAAATCCGACGTGACTCCTGGTGAGAAGATAACCGCCATGTTTGATATAGGATCCATCGAGGGGTCGCTTGGACAAAACTCGTGCACGTACCGAGCAGTTGGACAAGACGGGACGCGATTGGTAGGAGCGGATGAAACAATCTCCATCGCCACCGCCCAGGTCGTTGAGAATTCATGCGACGACGGAGCGAGCCTTTCGCCCAAGCAGCAGCGGTATCTGGATGTGCTGCCGACCTCGGAACGTTATACCGTGTTCGGAGAACGGCTGGTAATCATCACGTTGGATGATGGCGCGCTGGTATTTGAACCGGAGAGAGATGTCTCCGGCGCGCAATAGATACGCGACGGGCCGACGGGTTGACGATCAACGGGGCTGGGCTGAACGTGGTGACTGGAGTGAGCCTGCCGCGCATCCGCCGGCTGGAGTGAGTGGAGGCCGGTCAGATTTCGTTTATGCCGACGGGTTCCGCAGGCGGCGCAGTTCGGCTTCCAGCTCCCGCACGCGGGCCTCGGCGTGGAGACGGCCTGCTGTCTCCCGGTCAAGGTGCTCTTGCAGATCGTCAAAGGTCACGATATGCCGCTCCGTGTCCGGGTCGTGCCATTTCAATACGCCGCGCTCCCACCGCAACAGCAGGTTCAATGCCGGACTGTATCCTTGCAACACGTCCTCAGCCAACTGTTCAATGTGTATTGGTGCGTACACATCCCCCTCAAGACGATCCCCGGCCAACCGCGTCCGATGGTAGCGTCCGGTCTCGTCAAATCGCCAGTACTCGGGTATCAGCAGCGCCGCATACGCCTCACGCTTCGTCTCGGTGTCAATGCGCCCGGACGACCGGGACGCGATTTCCAGCACGAAATCCGGCGGCTTACGCTGCTCCGAAATCACGTATGCGTTGCTCCGGTAGTAGGCCGCCGGGTCCACGTCAAAGGCAATCAGCAGGTCGGGGTAATGCACCCCGGTGAGGTCCCGGGTCGGTATCGGGGTGATGTAGAGTTCGCCGGAAACCAGGGTGGTATCGGGATTGCCCAGGTGCTGAACGAGATGATGAACGTTACCGTTGGGAGCCAGTTGCTTGAACGCGGTCATCTTGTCATCTGGGTTCTCCGGCGGGTCCGGGAACACGAAGGATTCCGGGGCATATGGTAATGCCGTAACAACGGGTTTGCCGGCGTTGGTAGTCATAGCGCACCTGGCGGATTGGCAGGGCAGATTGTGAATCGCATTATATCAGCGAGGACGATTGCGTATCCGAGGGAATATGCGCGAAGCCTGTTTCTCCCTCTTGCACGTCCAACCAGAGGGTTTGCTCTCAGGCCTCGGTGAGATAGCGTTCCAGGCGACTGACCATCAGTGTCATCTGGTTGAGGTAGATTCTGACGAACTCCGGGGAGAGATTGTCCTCGTAGAAGTTGACGTGCAGGTTCTGGGCGACGGCAAACCAGGTGGCGATGTTTTCCTCTCCCGTTTGCCGGTGCACGTCGCTTGCAATGCGCGCGAGGGCCGCGTGGCTGTGGTGCGGGATTCCATCCTTCTGGGAATGGCCTTGAGCATCTGCGCCGTTGCGCCCCAGCCTTTTTCGGAAGCCTGGCGGACGTCGCCAGCGCCCAGTTCGTCTCGGGCTTTTTGCAGCAGTTCGAACGCGCCCTGCCGGTATGAATCAGTTGACATGTTGATGTTCCCTCGCGGTGATTCGAGTATAGCAAAGGGATTCAGTCGGTATCGCAAGAGGACCGCGTCCACGAGTCCATCGCCCTACAAATGCGGTATCATTCCGGCGGAGGTTGGTGATGACAATTGCCGGAAATGGAAGTAATGCGCCGCTGGGGCGGGTGCTGATGGTGCAGGGCACCGCGTCGCACGTGGGCAAGAGCGTGCTGGTGTCCGCGCTGTGCCGGATTTTTCGCCAGGACGGGTTGCGAGTCGCCCCTTTCAAGGCGCAGAACATGTCCAACAACTCGTACGTGACGCCCGACGGCGCGGAGATCGGACGGGCCCAGGCGGTGCAGGCCGAGGCCGCTGGCGTGGAGGCGCGGGCCGAGATGAATCCCGTGCTGCTCAAACCGGAGGCCGACAGCCACGCCCAGGTGGTGTTGATGGGCCGGCCGTGGATGTCCGCCCGCGCCCGCGACTACTTCGAAATGAAGGCCACGCTGTGGGAGTCGGTGGCGAAGTCGCTGGACACCCTGCGGCGGGAGCACGACGTGGTGGTGATCGAGGGCGCGGGCAGCCCCGCCGAGATCAACCTGAAAGCCACCGAGATCGTGAACATGCGGGTCGCGCTGCACGCCGACGCGCCGGTGCTGCTGTGCGGCGACATCGACCGGGGCGGCGTGTTCGCGTCGCTGGTGGGCACGCTGCAACTGCTGGACGACGCGGAGCGCGCGGCGGTCAAGGGCCTGCTGATCAACAAGTTTCGCGGCGACGTGGGTCTGCTCACCGACGGGTTGACGTGGCTGGAGGACTACACCAACAAGCCCGTGGTGGGTGTCGTACACCACTACCGGGACATCCACATTCCCGAGGAGGACTCGGTCGCGCTGGACATCACGCCGCCGGCGTCCACGGCAACGGCGGTGCTGGACGTGGCGGTGGTGCAGGTGCCTCACATCTCCAACTTCGACGACTTCGACCCGCTGGCCCGCGAGCCGGGCGTGAACCTGCGCTACGTTCAGCACGGCGACCGGCTGGGCAGCCCCGACCTGGTGATACTGCCCGGCAGCAAGACGACGATTCCCGACCTGCTGTGGATGGAACGGCAAGGGTTGTCGCAGGCGGTGGCGTCGGCGCACCAGCGCGGTTCGGCCATCGTGGG
>JAJDXU010000304.1 GCA_022823105.1 Dehalococcoidia bacterium | reverse complement strand
GCCGCAACGATTAACCCGATCACGATAGCCGAGATCAGATTCACGAAAACGGTGAGCAGCAGGGTGAGCAGCATCACCAGCAGGTAATCGCGCCGCACGTAGCGGACTCGTTTGATGAGTCGCCAGTCTATGATGTCCCAGCCCGCCTTCATCAACACGCCGGCCAGTGCTGCCAGGGGTATCGGTTCGGCGATTCCGCCAAGTCCCAGGACGAGGGCGAACAACGCTCCTGCGCAGATCACGCCGGACACGGGGCTGTTGCCGCCAGCCCTTATGTTGACAGTGGTTCCGGTAGTGGCTCCCGCCCCGGGCAGCGCGCCGAACAACCCCGCGGCGAGGTTACCTATGCCCTGCCCGACCAATTCCTGATTCGATCTGTGGTGAGTGCGGGTCAGTGAGTCAGCCACCAGCGAGGCCACCAAACTGTTGATTGACCCGACGAGGGCCAGGGTTAGAGCCGGCTGCACGGCATCCAACAGTACACCAAGCGACACTTCCGGTTGATGCAGAGCCGGGAAGCCCTGAGGGAGCATCCCGATTACCGGAGCGTCCCGAAGCCAAAACGCCGCGATGAGCGTCCCGACAATCAGTGCCGGTAACGGTCCGGGTACAAACCGGCCGACTTGACGGGGCCAGAACACGCAGATCGCCAGCGAAACCGCTCCCACCGCGGCGGCGTGCAGGTTTGGCGCGGTTATCGCCTCCGGCCAAGCGCGGACTATGCCGAAAACCCCACCAGGCCCAGCGGACGCTCCCAAGAACGGCAGGGTCTGAATGACTATGATGATCACCCCGATGCCGGACGTGAACCCGGCAATCATGGAATAGGGCGTGTAGGTGATGAATCGGCCGACCCGCAAGACACCGAGAACGATCTGAATCAGTCCGGCCAGCATCACGATGGTCAGCGCTTCCGACACGGTGTCGGCGTGCTCCGTGAGCACCACCATCATCGTCACCGCCATCGCTGCGGCCGGATAGGCGATCCGCGCCGGCGTCCCGCCGAACACCGCTGCGCAGAACCCGACTATGGTAGCGCCGTACATGCCGGCGATCGCGCCCATCCCGGTGGCCACACCGTAAGCGAGGGCCATCGGCAACACTGTAGCCGCCGTCGTGACGCCACCAAAAACATCACCGGACAGCTTGCCAAATCCGTAGTCGAAGCGTGAACGCACCTTGCGCGGCGGCAGTCGATATAAGAGAAGGCTTACGAATCCGAGCCTATTGGCCGGTCCGAATCCACTCGGCGACTCGCTCACCGATCATGATGGTGGTGCAGTTGGTGTTGGCGCGGATCACATCAGGCATCACAGACGCGTCGGCGACGCGCAGATTATCCACGCCGTGTACGCGGCAATACTGGTTAACCACCGCCATGCTGTCGCTATCCGGCCCCATCTTGCACGTGCCTGACAGGTGCTGCCCAATGCAGACCTCGCGCAGCATCCAGTCGTCCAGGGCTTCGTCGGACACCAAGTCATCCTCGTTGGGAGAAATCAGGCCGTCGTAGATGTTGCGGAACTGATCATGGTCTAGGAGGCGCAGCACGATGCGAACGGCTTCGCGCATGCGTTCACGGTCCCAGTCGGCCTCCAGGTAGCGGCAGTCGATGTGGGGCTGCACACTGGGGTCGGTGGATTGCAACGTGAGTTCACCGGCGCTCTCCGCCAACTCCATCATGCAGGTGAGACGGATTCCTTCGTTGTCGAAGGGATCACCACCCAGTGGTGTCGAGAAGGACGACGGAAAGATCTGCATATCGTTGCGTGCATCCGAGCCGGAGGCCGTATAACGCAACACCGTCTGGATGCGCGGCGCGTCGGGATCCAGCGGGAAGTCGTCCTTCACCTTGACCCGAACCGGAACCAGCGGATGGTCGCGCAGGTTTTTGCCAACTCCCGGAAGGTCTTTCACCAAAGGGATTCCCAAGGTGCGCAGCTCGGCTGCTGGACCAACTCCGGAGAGGAGCAGGAGTTGCGGCGATGCTATCGCGCCGGCGCACAGCACGACCTGCTCCCCTTCGATGTGAAAAATCTCACCGCCGCTTTCGACCTCCACTCCAACTGCTCGCAGTCCGTCGAACAGGATACGGCGCACCTGCACGTTGGCGCGGATGGTGAGGTTGAGGCGATGGCGGTTGGGGTTCACATAGGTAAGCGCCGTGCTCATCCTCACCCCGTTGGGGTTGTTCATGGGGAACGGGCCGACGCCGGTAGAATCGGGGTGGTTGTGGTCGTACACTTCAGCATAACCGATGTCGGTGCAGGCGTTGTGGAAGGCTTCCTGCAATGGGAGCCAGTTTTCTCGACGGTGGCGTCGCACCGGGATCGGGCCGTCAAATCCGTGGAAGTCGTCGTTAATGTCGGTGTCGGTTTCCTGCTTGCGGAAGTAGGGCAGGACGCTAATGTAGCTCCACTCGTCGTTGCCCCACGACGCCCAGCGATCGTAATCTTCGGGGACACCGCGCAGGAATACCTGTCCGTTGATGGCGCTGGTCCCTCCCACCACGCGGCCGCGTGGCACGTTGACCGGCTTGGACTGACGGGGCGTGCCGGTGCCTACGAACGACCAGTTATGGGGCGCTCCCATTTCCGACGCGCGGGGAGCGTAGCCGAACTTCAGGTCATCAGGGGTTTGCTCGAGATCGGGGTAGTCTGGACCTGCTTCCAGCAGCAGGACCGAGCCGTCCGGGTCTTCCGAAAGGCGGGTGGCCATGGTACCGCCGGCGGAACCGGCGCCGATCACGATTACGTCGTACTTCATGCGTCTCCCCCTGGACAAAAAGCCAAAAGCCCCATTCACCTGCGTAAGAGAGAGTAATCACTCGCCCCTACATCGCGCCCAAAAATTCATCGGTCGTCATCACCGTGCCCTGGCGCGGATACACCTTTTCGGTGAGCACGCGATGCACCTCGGGATCGCCGTCGGAGCAGGCATCGGACACCACGATAAACGAGTAGTTTATGTCAACGGCCCAGCGAACCGAGGACAGCACACAACCGCTGGTGGCGACGCCCATGATGACAAGATTGTCGCGACCCATTTCGCGAAGGGTCACGTCTAGCGCCGTTGTAGAGAATGGGCCGGGCCGCACCTTGGTAATTACCAGCTCACCTTCCGCAGGCGCGATGCCGTCGTGCAGTTCCACATCGGGAGCATATTCGGCAAACGGCCCTCCACGATGGACGACGTAGATGACGGGTATGCCGGCGCCCCGCGCGCCATCCAACACCCTGGCGGCGTTGGCAACCACCGCATCGGGCTCGGACGCCACGTTGTTGATGATCCGCTGCTGGAAGTCCATGATGAGAACCGCGGTACGGCCTGCATCGATATTGGCAGCTTGTTGAGTCATAGAATGCCTCCTTCAACTGTCGCATTTGGCTGACTGAGGTTGGCGGTATTATAACCACCAAAGCGCAGGGGCGGCGCATGCGCCGCCCCTGCCGGAATTCACGGAACTGGTCCGAATCACAGATTCAGAGGGTGCTCCTCGTAGTCCTTGACCTTGTCGTACACCTGGATCCGGTGGCGATTGGCTTCCAGCACGAAGATGCGATCGTTGTCGTCCACGCGAACGGACACGGGACGGCGGAACCGCCATTCCGGCTCCAGATTGACGCGACGCCGCGCCTTGACAATATCGGGGTTGGCGTCGATGTAGGTCTGGGTCCAGGGCGAAGGCTCCTGGGCGTCGCCCACCAGCGAGGCGATGAAACGGCCGTCGGGAGCGTACACCTGCAGTCGGTGGTTACCCCAGTCGGTGACGTAAACGTCTCCCTCTGAGTCCACCGCCACGCCGGTTGGGCCGTGCAGGTCGCCCACGCCGGAGCGAGGCGCAGCCTCGAACTTCAGCAGGAAGTTGCCATCGGCGTCGAATTTCTGCACGCGGTTGTTTTTCCAGTCGGCAACGTACGCATTGCCGTCGGCGTCCAAGCACAAGCCCCAGGGTAGGTTGAACTCGCCGTTGCCATCGCCCTGGCTGCCGAAGCTACTGATGTGTTTGCCCTTGTGGGTGAACTTCTGGACGCGGTGGTTCTGGCTATCAACCACCAGCACGTTGCCGTCGGCGTCGAACGCCATCCCGCACGGGCCATTCAACTCGCCCTTGCCGTCGCCCGACTCGCCCCAACTTCGCACGAACGCGCCCTCGGGATCAAACACCGACACGCGGTTCAGGAAGTCGTCGGAGGCGTAAACGTTGCCTTCATCGTCCAGCGTGATGGAGCGGGGCCAGATAAACTGCCCATCTCCACGGCCAAACGCTCCGAACTGACCCAGAAACTGGTGATCGCGGGTAACCCGGCTGACGCGTTGCCCCAACTCTTCCGCTCCTCTGCTCAGAACGTAGATCATGTTATCGCCGGCCAGCGCGAAGTCCTGGGGAGACCAGAAGCCCTGCCCCGACATTCCGTACATGCCGATGCAGTAGTTGTAGTCAAAGACCCGCCCGGCGGCCACTGTGGTGAGCATAGTAGACCTCCTTGGTTATCCATTTGGACATAGGGGCGAATGATGATTCGCCCCTACGATAGTCTTTATCTCGTGATGAGCCTAAACGAAGTCCAGCTTCTCGAAGTTGCCGCCAACGATGGGCACGGCGTCCAAGCCGAGCCAGTTTTCGATCACCGTGGAGTACAGGCCGCGGAAGTCGTAGTTGGGCTCAAGGTCGCCCTGGGTCAGGTCCTCGGGCCGCAGCGAGGGGTAGGTGCTGTAATGACCACCCTTCACCTGGTTTCCGATCACGAAAGCCGCGCCGCCGGCGCCGTGATCGGTGCCAGTACCGTTGTCCTTGACCCGGCGTCCGAACTCGGTGAACAGCACCATGATCAGGTTGTCGCCCGCGTCATGCTCGGCCAGGTCATCGAAGAAGTCGCTGATGGCGCGGGACATGTCGATCCACAGCTTGGTGTGCATCGGAGGCTGATTGAAATGGGAGTCGAAGCTGCCGTGTTGCGTGTAGAACATCTGGGTGCCCAAGTCGGCCAAGTACACCTGGGCGATGTCGCGCAGATATTTGGCGATGGGCGTGTCGGCGTATTCGACCGTGGAAGTGTAATGCTCAGGAGCGCTGCGGATGACGTCGGCACCCTTGAGGGCGTCGCGCCCGGTCTGGCCCAGGTAGTCCATCGTCGGTCCAGTCCCGACGGTGGGAGAATACATCCGGGCGAAACGGTCCAGAATCTTGTTGTGCTCTTCCTCTGCCGCTACGCCTGGGACACTGGACAGCACGCCGTAGGATTCCAGGCTCGACACCGAGGTAACGGGTACGCCGCGCAGGGCCAGCGCCCGTGGCAAACCCTGCCCAAAGTTGACGCCCTTGAGAACGTTCTCACCCCGGGGGTCCAGATCGCGGATCACACGGCCGGCCCAGCCCTCGGTTCCGACGATATCGGGCTCGCAGGTGTGCCAGATGTCCATGGAGCGGAAGTGGGACCGCGGGGAATTCTCGTATCCGATGCCGTGGATGATGGCCATCTTGCCGTCGTCCCACAACTTCTTGATGGGCCCCAT
>JAJDXU010000132.1 GCA_022823105.1 Dehalococcoidia bacterium | reverse complement strand
GGAGATGTCCATTGCCATAGAGGACCCTGAAGTGTTGACGGCGCCGTGGGTCTGGGTGAAGAAGTGGCGCATCGCGCCCGAACTGGAACTTGAGCACCATGAATACGACTGTTCGTTTACGCCGGGCCAACGTTGACAGCGCACGCCTGTCCCCGGTTCCGGCAGGATTTAAAGCAGCACCCGTAACACTTTGCGCAGCCGTCGCGCTCATGCTCTTGGCGGCAGCCGGAATCGCCCATCACTCGCCGGGATCGGTGTACGTGGTCAGCGAAATCGTGGTGCTCGAGGGAACGGTGACGGACTACCGCTTCAACAATCCGCACGTCCGCATCCACATCGACGCAGTTAACGAAGACGGTGAGGTGGAGGACTGGATCGCGGAGGGCGGTACGCCGAACGTCCTGCTGCGAAACGGATGGTCGAGCGAAACCTTCAAGCCCGGGGACCCGATCCACATCGTCGGCAATCCGCCCCGGACGGAGGGCACCCTGTTCATTCACATGCTCGATGTGACGGTTCCCGACGGAAGCAAGCTGTTTGCCGAAGATGTCCGGCTGGATGCTGCCAACGAACGGCGCCGGTCCCGGCAGCGTTAGCCGGCGTCCGCCAGGCCCCGCAACCACGTGCCGTGGGTATGGTGGTGCCTGCCGTGGATTGCGGGTGCCTGTAGAATGCCCGTACGGTTCAAGCTGGCCGCAGACAGGCGGCGTTCCCGGAGCCGTTAGGTTTCTTTCCCTGATGGAGCACAAGAGATGGCGGTATTACCTCCCAACGTAAGTCAGGCAACCTTCGACGAGGCATTGCGCCGATTCGGGGAAGTCGTCGGCGAGGAGTGGGTCTTTTCCAGCGACGAGGATGTCGATCTCTACCGCGACGCGTATTCGCCGAGCTGGGGCGAGCCGGGCGAGCGGATCCCGTCCGGGGCCGTTGCTCCCATCGAAGTCGGGCAGGTACAGCAGATCGTTCGCATCGCCAATGAATTCCGTGTACCGCTGTATCCGATTTCCACCGGCAAGAACCTGACCTACGGCGGTTCGGCGCCGAACATGTCGGGCACCCTGGTGCTGGATCTGAAGCGCATGAACCGCGTGCTGGAGGTGGATGAGCGGCGCGCCTTCGCGCTGGTCGAGCCGGGCGTCTCCTATTTCGATCTGTACCGCTACATACAGGACCGGGGGCTGAAAGTCTGGATCGATTGCCCCGACCCGGGCTGGGGCAGCGTCGTGGGCAACTCGCTGGACCGCGGCCTCGGCTATACGACCTGGCCCTTCAGGGATCATTTCGGAGCGCATTGCGGAATGGAGGTCGTACTGCCCAACGGCGAACTGATGCGCACCGGCATGGGCGCCGTTCCGGGGTCCAGAAGCTGGCAGGACAATCGCTACGGGTACGGCCCGTGGGTGGATGGCCTGTTCAGCCAAGGCAACTTCGGCGTGGTGACCAAGATGGGATTCTGGCTACTGCCGGAACCCGACGCCTATCTCAGCGGCGTCGTGTCGGTGCCGAAGCGCCGCGACCTGATTCCGCTCGTGGACGTGGTCAATTACCTGGAGAATTCGTCGTATATCGGGCAGCCGCGCTACCGGAGCCCGCTTGGGGCGGTGCGAAACGAACCGCCGCTGGCGGACCTGCTGGCCGGCAATCCCTTCCCGGACGATGACGCGCTCGATCGGGTCGCCGAGGAGATGGGCGTACCGTCATGGGCTTGTCAGCTCCAGTTCTACGGCGGCACGGAAGTCGTCCGCGCGATGTGGAGGCAGGCCAGGCAGAAGCTCGCCGAAGCGATTCCGGGCGCCACGTTCGAGGATGAGAAGTATTACGAAATGCCCATGACCGCGGAGGAGATCGCGAACGAGCGCAAGGTGGCGTTCGGTGTCCCCAATCTGGCCATCTTCGCCATCGGCGCCCGCAGTGAGCAGAACCCGATTCCCGTGGATGGACACCTGGACTTTACCTGCGTCATTCCCAAGACGGGCGAAGACTTTCTCGACGCCTGCCGGATCTTCTACGATGCAACGCAGGGGACCGGGATGGTGAGTACCGGCGGACGGTATCCGTTTGATCCGTTTCTCACCCCATCCACCTGGCACGCGCGGAATTTCATCATCATCGTCGGCTTGCCTACGTATCGAACCAATACGGAGGCCAATCAGAAGACCCGGGCGTGGATGTCTCAGCTAATCGAAACAGCGTCCGCCAATGGCTGGAGCGAGTATCGCGCATCGCCCACGTTTCAGGATCAGGTCATGGGCGCTTATTCGTTCAATGATCACTCCCTGCTAAAGTTTCTGGAAACGCTCAAGGACGCCGCGGACCCCAACGGCATCGTCTCGCCGGGTCGCGGAGGGGTATGGCCCAGCCCCTATCGTTCAAACCGGATGACTCCGGTGTGATCGCAGCATAGACTAGTGCTCATGATGACCGATGTTATCCGGCGGGCAACCGCCTTCGCCCCGGCGCTTGCGATCGGGCTGTTGTGGTCGTTTGCTCCGGAGCACGCCGACGCGCAACTGCGGCGCATCGCCATCGGCTCGAATCCGGCCGGAACCAACTACTACGTGGTCGCCAGCGGCATCGCCAAGCTGCTGCAGGACGAGACCGGGATTCCGTCGACGGTGCGTCCGTTTTCGGGCTCTTCGGTCTACATGCCCATGCTGCAGCGCGGCGAGATTGCCCTGGGCATCAACACCCAGATCGACAGTCAGTCCGCCTTCATGGCGCTCGATCCGTACCCGGTGTCCATGTCGAACCTGCGTCTGATTGCGGCGATGATGCCGCTGCGCGACAACCTGATGGTGAGGGCCGAATCGGGGATGACGACCGTCGAAGACCTGCGCGGCAAGCGGGTCGTTGTGGCCATTCGCTCCAACGTTGCGCTGGAACGGTGGCACTGGACCATACTTGCCACCGCGGGCCTCGGCCCTGACGACATCGACATGGTCAGCGTCGCCAGCCTGCCGGACGGGGTCCGGCTGCTGACCGAGGGACGCGTGGATGCGGCGCCCATCGGGATTGCCACGGCACTTGCGCGGCAAGCCGAGGCGACGATCCCGGGCGGAATCCGCTTCCTGGGCATCGGCAGCGACGAGGGTGTGCTGACCGATTCGGTGCCCGGAGCGCACGTGGATCTGCTGACCCCGGAAATGGCGGCCGTGGGCGTTCCGGAGCCTGCCCGGCTGGTGCGATTTGCGACCTATCTCAATACCGGCGCCCACCTCGGCGACGATGATGCGTACCTGATCGTCAAGACCATTCACCAGCAGTGGGAGCTGTTGCGGCGCGACTATGCACTGCTCAGTCCGGTTCCCGCCGATGACATTGCTCCCGCCGACAGTCCGCATCCGTACCATCCGGGCGCGGCGCGGTATTTCCGCGAGGCGGGGCTGTGGACCGACGCACACGAGCTAAACCAGGTACGCACACTCGCGATTGCCGCGCAGTAGCCCGGATACGGTCGTCGGAAGATTAGCTTGGGCGGGTTTCTGACGCGGCTGGAGCACGTCTACCTCGGGGCGGTCATCGTCATCGGGATCGCCTGGATCATCGACGTCCCGCAGTACTTCGGCATCTCGGTGATTTCCGCGGAGTGGATGGGGCCGCTGATGGCGCTGGGGATCGCCGCGGCGTATCTGCGCCATCCCTACGGCAGGCAGGCGGGGCTGCTCGAGTTGTTGCTTGGGCTGGCGGCCATCGGAAGCTGGTGCTGGATGTCGCTGAACTACTCCGACTGGATCATCGACATCTTCGGGTACACGCCGCAGAAGTACATTCCCGGAACCGTCGCGATACTCCTGCTCATGGAGGCGTTGCGCAGGGCGGCCGGGCTGCCCATCACCATTCTCGTCTGGTGCCTTATCGCGTACGGTTT
>JAJDXU010000090.1 GCA_022823105.1 Dehalococcoidia bacterium | reverse complement strand
GATGTACGGCGAGCATCGCCGCAACCAACGGCGCAAGAAGAAAGGCGTAGCGTTAGTGAGACTAGAGGACGGGGAGATAATGCGCGCGGAGGTTCACTGGTGCGAGGCTGTGGGTATCGGTAAAGTAGGAATGAAGGTCAAAAATTTTCTATACGACGATTGATGAAGGCCACAGAGTTCCCCGCGTAGCTCAGACAGGCGTTGTAGTCCAATCTGCGTTGGTACCCCACCCGGACTAATTTATCCGGCAAACCACGGACCCAGTGCACGGTGTTGCGTGTGGTTGAGAGCGCCATCGCCGGGGCCTTGCTTGACCGCCGTGACGGGAACGGCTTGACCGGAGCGAACCAATAAAACGCGGGCTCGGCATTGGTGAGCCGAACCCGTTGGTAGTTAACGCGCCTGTATTGGCGTGTCGCTTACCTAACCCCGATTGTGGGTCTTGGTTTCCGCCCAGGCGACGATGTGGGGAATGGCCGCGTCCACGTCGCGCTGATCGACGGCGCGAGCGGTGGATTCAGCTTCGCACCCCAGCAGCATGATGGGCAGGCGGTTCTGGATCTTATCCAGCGTCCAGGCCAGCGGATCGCCTTCGGCGGTGAAGTCGAGTTCCAGGCGGACGTTTTTGTCGATCGCCTTGTTACGGTAGTGGTAGTGGGGACCGATGCGGAAGCAGTCGAACCGCAGCAGTTCCTTGTCGTCGCCCTCGATGTCGTTGCCGTACACGTGGATGCAGATGCCCTCGTCGCTCATCGCGCCCACGTTGGTGCGGTACACGAGGCCGAAGGTGACGGCTCCGGCCTGGATAAGCTCCTCATCTCCGCCGGTGGACCCGCCCATTTGCGCGTGCATTGCCTGTTGCGTCATTGCTACTTCCCTCCCTTCGGGCAGTCAGCGCGGAGCGATGATCCGCACCGACCCGATGTGTTTTTGCGATTATACCCTGCCGATTGGGTATCGAAAATACCGCAGATCGGCGCGGGAACTGCACGAATCGCTACGTTGAGCGTCCTTCTTCGCGCAATTTCACCAACAGAGGAATCGAGCGGATCTTGCGTTCGTCGAGGTCTTCCCAGTAGATACCCGCCGGCCGCGGAATTTCGCCGGCGCATCGGTCGCAACGGATGATTTCGTCTGCGGTCACGACGATGTCCAGCGGCACGTCGTGTTGAGTCCAGGGAAGTTCTTCGTCCAACACCTGCATGGGATGAACGGTGCTGATGACCGGTGTCTGAGGGGTGAGGATGCCGGCCGCGGCAGCCAGACCGTATTCGAGGTCGGCGAACCCGCCGCCCTTGCCGATGCGCACGCCACGGCGGTTCACCGCGACGGAGCCCGAGACGACGAGATCGACGGGCTGCATCTCACCGACGTAAACGGGCCGGCCAACCCTGAACGCTCCCGAGATGGTGGAGGCTTTTCTGGGTTCGACTTCGGGCCGCGCGGGGTCGAGTTCGATGAAGACGCGCTCGTCCTTGAGGCGGGGCACAGCCATGTAGAGGAGCTTGCCCTGTTCGAGGGCAAGTTGGCGCAGAGGACGCTGGGCCTGGTCGGGGTTGCTCTTGACGGCGCGGGCAGACTGCCATTCCGGCAGTTCGGCAACGTGCAGGGCGGCATCTTCGCAGCCGATAAAATGGGGGATCTTGTCGTGGACGGACCTGCCGCGGACGACGCGGGCGGATTCCAGCGCCGTCCAGACTTCCTCGCGTATGGCCCACTTGTCGCGCATGTTGATCAGATCACCGCCATGAGGGTGCGTGCTGCGCTTTCAACCTCCTGTGCTTCGGGGCCGCCCAAGATGGACCACTCGATTATCTTGACGATGATCCAGGGTATGAAACCGACCACGGCCGAGATCAAAACCACAACGATCGCCCGGCCGGTGGACTCGAAATCCATGGCCTGGCGCACGGCGACGGTTACGGCGGCGAGCGTCCAGCAGAACCCGATGAACGGGAACAGCGCGCCGATCACCGGGATGAACGCCAGCACAGACAAAATGCCGGGCGTGTAGGCGAAGCCCATGACCCGTCCCAGCTCGGTCCAGCTGGTCTCGGTGTCGCTGGTCCGGAGCATCTTGCCGCCCACCATGTACATGACGGTGACCCAGAGGGCCCAGCGAACTATGCCGAACACCAGGCCGCCCACGATGCCCAGGATGAGGCCCAATATGGCCGAGCCCTGCAATAACCCGCCGATTGCGCCGCCGATGATGCCGCACAGTGTCACCAGCAGCACCACGGCGATGGCCTGCCCCAATGCGCCCTGGTCGGCTTCTATTTCCTCGTAGGTTTGCCGGTTGAAAAACGCGGCGCCAATCATTCGCTGAATCATGTTGTCTCCTCAGTGGCCTGGCAGGTGTGGATGTTGGTTCCACCTCAACTGGCGCATAATTATAGTAAAGCGAAAATTCCGGCCGCCATGAAAAAAATGACACGATTCAGCGAGTTTCCTTTACATTACCCGGACGCACGCTTACGATTAATCGGCACCGACTACGAAACATCCAAAGAGCGGTTGAGCAACGCTGTGGCTGATTCCAACGTACAGACAGAACCGGACTTCGCCGAAAACCTGGGCAGCCTTGAGGCCAACCTGGAGAGCCGGCGAGCCAAACTGGAGCGCATCCGGCAGCGAGGGATAGACCCGTATCCGGCGCGATTCGAGCGGAGTTGCACGACGACGGATGCGATCGATCTGTTTGAGGCCGCTGAGTCCGAAGGCACGGCGGAGAATGCCGAAACCCTCAGCGTGGCAGGACGGATTGTGTCGATGAGGGTGATGGGACGCGCGGCATTTTTGGATTTGCGGGATTCCTCGGGCACGTTGCAGGCGATGCTGCGCCAGAACGCGCTGGGCGAGGAGTATGGGCTGCTGCAGGACCTGGATCTGGGGGATTTCCTGGGCGTAACCGGCCACATGATGCGCACGCGGACGGGACAGGCGACGATTGAAGCGCAGTCGCTGACCATGCTGGCCAAGGGGATGCGGCCGCTTCCGGAGAAATGGCACGGGCTTCGGGACGTGGAAACCCGCTACCGTCAGCGATACCTGGACCTGATCGCCAACCCGGAGGTTGCGGAAACTTTCGTGCAGCGGAGTCGCATCATTGGCGGCATTCGCAGGTTCCTGGACGGCAGGGGGTTCGTTGAGGTAGACACGCCCATCCTGGTGCCGATTCCGGCAGGGGCGCACGCGCGGCCATTTGTCACGCATCACAACGCGCTGGACGAGCAACTATACCTGCGCATCGCCACGGAGCTTTACCTCAAGCGGCTGATCGTGGGCGGGCTGGACAAGGTGTACGAGATCGGGCGGGTGTTCCGCAACGAGGGCATCGACCAGGACCACAACCCGGAGTTCACGCTGCTGGAATCGTACGAGGCTTACGCGGATTACAATTCCGTGATGGAGATGGTTGAGGCGATGGTGTCTTCGCTGGCGCAGGACATCCACGGTTCGACCGTCGTGCCGATGGGCGACGAGGTGGTTGACTTCACGCCGCCGTGGCCGAGGCTGTCGCTGCGTGAGGAGTTGCGGCGACACAGCGGAATAGACATTGAGGACTATCCGGACTCCGAATCGCTGACGGGGGTGTGCATTGACCTGGGGTTGCAGCCGGGACCTCGGGAGGCGCGGGGACGGTTGATCGACAAGATGCTGGCGACGTACGTGGAGCCGCACCTGTTGCAGCCGTCGTTCCTGATGGATTACCCGGAGGACATGTCGCCGCTGGCCAAGGGCCATCCGGACAAGCCGGGATACGTGGAGCGGTTCGAGGCGTTCGCCGCCGGCATGGAGATCGCCAACTCCTACACCGAGCTGAACGACCCTGAGGTGCAACGGGCGCGGTTCGTCGCGCAGGAGCACCAGCGGGACGCCTACGGCAACGAGGAGGCGGACCGGACGGATATGGATTTCCTGACCGCCCTGGAGTACGGGATGCCGCCGACCGGCGGGTTGGGCATCGGTATAGACCGGTTGGTGATGCTGCTGACGGGGCAGGCGACGATTCGTGATGTGCTACTATTTCCGCAGATGCGCTCTCTTTCCGGCGGCGAAAACGCGGCAACGCCGGATTATGTGGCGGAGTGATTACCATGACAACGACTGCCTTGCCCAACGCGTCGGATACGGCAGCAGAAGAAACTACCTCGCCGGCCTCCGATTTGGAGGATATCGGACTGTTCCCCATCAAACTGCGGTTGCCGGAAGCGGTGATAGCGGCGGGCCCAGACGCTCGTGAAGGGTGGTTCTGGGACCTTTGCCTTGCCAACCACGCATCGGTTTGGCAAATGGAGCTCACCGCCGACGGAGAACTGGAACTGATGCCGCCCACTTTTGAGCCTTCCGATGTTCAGGAAAACAGGACTGCGGGCGAAGTGTACCTCTGGGACAAGGAACAGGGCTATCCCGGATTGCCAACCGGAGCTACCTCCGGATATCGCTTGCCCAACGGGGCATTGCGCGTACCGGATGCAGCTTGGACGGCGTTGGAAAATGTCCGGACTAAAGAACCTGGCGACCGAGGCGGCCGTCCCTACTGCCCCGACTTCGTGGTGGAAATCCGCTCCACTACACAATCGCGTCCGTCGGATTTGGACGAACTGCTCAACAAGATGCAGGAGTACATGGAGAACGGGGCGCAACTTGGTTGGCTGATTGATCCTGTTGAGCGTACTGTCCGCATCTACCGCGCTGGCGCTGATGAGCCAGAATTGCTCACTGACCCGGAAACCCTTGATGGTGAAAACGTTCTAACCGGTTTCGCCTTTAACGTGCGCCGGCTTATTTTTGACCTGCAATAACGGAACCTGCTTTATATGCTGTCAATTGAACAGATCCGCTCCGAGACCGATGCCGTCCGCGCTGCCCTGATCCGGCGTGCCGAGGATGAAGATTGCCTTGACGACATCCTTGATTGGGACTTGG
>JAJDXU010000326.1 GCA_022823105.1 Dehalococcoidia bacterium | reverse complement strand
GGGAGCGACGGAGGCGCTGGCCAACGACGACCTGGTACGGGAATCCTTTCAGCCCATTCCGCCACGCTTCGGCATCCGGATCGCCCTGAATCCTGGGTGAAACGACAGCTTCGAAAAGTAACCGGCCCTCCAGCCCCCCCGAGCCCCAGGAGTGTGGAAGAAACCAGCGACAGGTTCTGCTCCGCTTCAGCAGCAAACCACAGGCGCACATTGGCGCTCCATAGCTTGTAAGCCCACACGGCCGGCCCGCCGCACCAAGCGCCGCTTTCCACGATCCCCGGGGGACAGTTGTTCAGCATCGAAAAATGCGTCAGATTTTGCTCAAGTTCTACGTGGTTCCACTCTTCAACCTCCCCGAGCGGCCCGCCGGCTTCCGTCTTTTCCACGATGTCTGCCAGCTCCTTTAACGTCGGGTAAGGAGGCTGCATCGCTGCTGCCCCCTCCCCTAAGAACCGTACGTGCAAGTTTGCCCGCATACGGCTCAAGCAAACCAGCCGTAGAATCGTCGCCTCAGATGGCGCGCCTACTTATCGCCGGCGTCCTGGCTCTGTTTGCAGCCTTACAGGCTGCATCTAACATCCACCAGGATGAGCCATCTTTGCCACGTCCTATGACCGGTCCACTAGTTGCACGTCAGCACCCTTTCGGGTTGGGCATAGGCCCTATCCAGCAGCTTATGGTTTCGCTTTGCCTTTCGGCGGCTGGCCTTCGCTTCTTGCAACCTCCTGTTCCCGCTGAGGACTTGGCCCTTCCTTACGGTCGGGTTTCTGACCCGAAAGTCAGACCTCAACGGGGTTGCCCTGTTCCGCATCCCTGAGAAACGATCAGGTTAGGTGCCTTCTCTACGCCGGAGCCTGTGGTGTGCGCGAAGGGAATCTGGGCGGTTCCCTTTTCACTTGCGGCCCTGCACCACCGTTTCATCCATCTTTTCGGTGGCTGTTGTTTACGACGCCTCACACGAAGGTTCATGGACATTCACCATACCGATCTTCGCCTTGCCCTGGGTCTGGTGATGGCTACCATTTCCATTGGACTTTTAGTCTCGGCTTCGCACCCCACCGTTACCAGTGACGCACGCGAGACTGGCGACCGGCCTACACACTGGCCAGGGTTCCTTTGCAGGAGCCACTCAGGACATGCGACTTCAGGTCGCACGCCCAGTTACAACATAGCTGTCACTGAGTGCCAAATTGCCGATGACAGGCTGTCTCACTTCTCCCACATCCCCTCGAACCTGACGCCGGCGACCCGCGTGTAGTGAGCCGTGTGTTTGGGGTCGCGGTGCCCAAGGTAATCCTGGATCAGCCTCAGGTCATAGGCTTGGTTGGCAAGGTAAAATCCGCACGAATGGCGAAGCAGGTGAGGATGAAGCGCACCGAGTCCGGCGCGCCGGGCGGCGGCGCAAATGAGGTAGTTAACGGACTGCCGGGTCATCGGTTGACAACGCTCGGACACGAACAGCCACGGATAGAATCCTTGCAGTGCATTTTTACACGTTCCGGGCTACTACCTAAAGCATGCTTACTCAACCGGCAAATCGGCCTGCCGCCTTGGCGCCTCTTCAGAACCAGTCCCAGCCACCGCCGTAAGGCGACGGATCGCGGTAGTCGTCGACCAGCGATTTCCCCCACAGCACCGAGAGTAGCAGACCCGTCAGCGCCCCGAAGATGCCGGTGCCGATGGCCATCCCGTTGTCTGTCCGCAGGCCCCAGACCAGGGCTACGACGCCAAAGGCTGCCACACCGAGTCCAATGCTCATCATGCCGGTATTGGCCAGCAGTATGTTCCAGTCCGGCTTCAGCCTGGCGCCTTCGGTATCCGACAGGTAGGTTGACACCACCGACCAGCCGGAAGGCTCTGGTTGTGTGTCCAGGCAGCGCCTAGCGCCCGACTCGCGCACGTGCAGGTGTCCGCAGGTGCGGCCGCCGCGCCTGCTTTTGAGTAGCCAGACTTGCATGGCGTTTCCTTTTCAGTTCTAACCCGCCGGCCGCGGCTGCGGTTATGGCACTTCAAAGGGTCAGTTCGATGTCGTGGAGTTCAGCGCCTTCTGCGAGGCTTTCGGTGGCGAGTTCCCGCGCAACGCTCAGGTACTCCCGGACAGCGTCCTTGATGTTGTTTATCGCTTCAGCCTTGGTGCCGCCCTGCGATCAGCAACCGGGCAGGCCGGGTACCGATACGCTGTAGCCCCCTTCGTCGGACCTGCGTAGAACGACGGTGTACGTCATGGCTGTCCTTTCCTGGCTGCGGAGGGAGGCCATAGCCGTTGCTCTATTGTGAGTTGCCTTGAGCGTAGTTGCAAGACCACGCGGGCTTATGGCGCTGCCAAGTCTTCCGCAAGCCGCCGGATGCGCCGGGCGACGCCCAGCCAGCAGTGGTCGAAGCCCGGTGCGCATCTCATGGTGCAGGCACGGACGCGCGCCCTCGACGGCACGCTCAGAGGGAAATTCGAGCAGTGGTTGCCGCCTCCGTGTGCAGGTATTCACGGACACGGTCAGGCGGGGCCGACGATTGACCCATTCCCGATGTCACCGACACCGACCCCTGGCGGCAGCTACGAGCTGCGCACGTTCGTCCCGCTCCTCAACCGCCCAACCCGAATGCCGCCATCCTGGCTCATGCGTCCTGGGCTGCGTCGAGCAGCTTCTGGCCGGGGGCCTTCACCGAGCCGTCGCCGTTGACGTACATGTACAGGGTCGTCGTGGTCATGCCGAGGCGCTTCGCCAAGTCGTGCACAACGGTGTTGCGGTCTGCCATGGCGTGCATCGCCAGGCGCAGCGTAGCCACGTCCATCTTGTGAGGCCGGCCGCCCAGCCGTCCTCTAGCGCGTGCCGCTGCCAGGCCGGCGCGGGTGCGCTCGGCGATCAGTTCACGCTCGAACTCGGCCAGTGACGCAAAGATGCCGAAGACCAGGCGACCGTTGGCGGTGGTGGTATCGATCTCGGCGCCGGCACCGGCAAGCACGCGCAGCCCGACACCGCGGTCGTGCAGCTCCTCGACCGTGGTCACCAGGTGTTTCAGGTTGCGCCCCAGGCGGTCGAGCTTCCAAATGACGAAGGTGTTGCCTGGTTGCAGGGCCTTGAGGCAAGCCTCCAGGCCAGGCCGGTGGTCATGGCGTCCCGAGGCGCGATCCTCATAGATACGCGCTTCGTCGACGCCGGCGCCCAGCAGGGCGTCACGCTGCAAGTCAAGGAGTTGCGTACCGTCCGCCTTGGAGACGCGCGCGTAGCCGATCAGCATGGTGC
>JAJDXU010000465.1 GCA_022823105.1 Dehalococcoidia bacterium | reverse complement strand
ATCGGCATCACTGAACACGCCGGACAGCGATACATGGCTCGTACCGGTCTCGCTCGCGATGGTCACATCGTCGATGGCGCTTGCCACCGTGGGCGCGCTGTTGACTTTGACGACCGTCACGTCGAAGGCGTCGCTCACGCTGTTGCCGTCCGAGTCCCGGGCGGTGACCGTTATGGTCGCCGTGCCCGCGACCTTTCCGCTAAGGGTCAGGCCGGAGTAGCCGGCAGCCACCGATACGGTGGCCACGGCGTCGTTTGACGAACTTGCCGTGACGGTCAGGCTGTCGCCGTCGTCCTCGCTGAACACGCCGGACAGGGGGATATTCCGCGTGGATCCCTCATCCAGTCCGGATACGTCGGCGATGGGCGATGCGACCGTCGGCGCGGCTTTCACCGTTACGGTGAAGCTGTCCCTGACCGAGCCGCCCCTGCTGTCGGAAGCGATCACCGTTACGGTCGCCGTGCCCCACCTATTGGCCGTAACCGTCAGGCTGGAGTAGTCGGCGGACACCGACGCGGTGGCGACGCTCTTGTATGAAGATGAAGCCCTTACGGTCAGGTCGTCGCCGTCGGCATTGGTGAAGACGCCGGACAGGGATACCCGGCTCGTGCCGCCGGCAACGGCGAACGTCGCGTCAGCCAGCGGGGCCGACAGAGCCGGGGCCCGGTTGGCAGCGGCACGCGTTACCGTCACCGTGTAGGTGCGCTGGTAGCCGTTCTCCGCAGTCACCACCACCGTGATGACGTTCTCACCCACCGCCAGGCTCACCGCCGTGGACGGGCTCCTGCCATTGACCGTTACGGTCGCCTTGGCGTCGTCGGTCACCGGGTGCAGGGTCACCAGAGAGACGCTGTGGGGAACCTGCGCAGTGTACTCGTAGATCTCATCGTCGAAGGCCGGCGTCAGGGCCAGAGTTCCTCCGCTTGCCTGCGGCAGTCCCACCGGCGTTCCGGCCCAGGGGGTCGGATGCACCGACCACCGGGAGAGCCGCCCGCCTGCCAGCGAGGCGGGACCCGTCCAGGACACATTCTCCACCCGATACTGCGGATTGACCCAGGACGGCCACTGCCAGTGACCGGGCCAGTTGCCGGGCAGGTAACCGCCGGGCTGATTGCCGCCGCCGGACATCGCCAGCGCCTTCAGGTAGTTGTTCGCCGACTCCCACTCGTAGTTGCGCAGCACCACCAGCCGCGCGGTCTCTACCTTGCTTCCCCCACCGGTGAAAGTCGCAATCCAGGTCAGACCGACATCCGTTCCCGCCCCTGCGGTCGCTAGCGGCACCGTCGCTGCGGTGTTCTTGGTGAACGTTACTCCGGATTGGCCCGTCAGACTTTCCCTCGTTCCTAGCGTGAACGTGTAGGCATTCCCCGTTGCCGCAACTGTTGCCGCGGAAGACGGCTCCACAGTCCAGTCCAGGGTCAACTGCACGTTGCGCAGTCCCGGCGGAACGTGGACGTAATGGGGACGCTCCGAGCCACTCACGAAACCGGAGTCTTGATTGTGACCTAGGGCGTATGAGGTTCCCGCTCCGTCGGTTACTTCCAGACTCGTCCACTCGGCCTTGACCGTGTTTGTCTGAGCCCACTCCCCCGCGCCATTGTCGTTGTGCCAGCGCACCCGCACGTCGTAAATCGCGCCCGTGGCCGGTGCTGTCTGGAAGTGAATGGTGTAGGCAGACACCAACGGGTCGCTGTCGGCGAGGCTCCCGTCATTGTCGTGGTCCCAGAGCAAGCCTCTCTCGATGCCCGATGTCCAGCTCGTAGCGGTGGACAGCTTGTACTCCATCTCCACGCCGAAATGCGCGCAGTCGGCAGTGGACCTCTGCCAGCTCGTGCTCAGCGCGCTTCCGTCCAGCTCGGCGTGTACCGCCTGCGGCGCCGGCAACGGGTCTCCGTCGTCGATGATCGTCACCTTCGCCGTCGTCGGACCGCCGCCCAAAGCCGCGTAAATGGCATTGCTGTCGTTCCAGCGCTTATTAGCAGCCGCTGGCTCGGCAAGGCTCACCGTGAACGTCTCTGGCCCTTCGCACACGTCGTTGTCCACCAGAGTGACACCCAGATCGACGGGGTCTGCGGACCGGGCGAAAGCGAGGCTGCTGGGGAGTGTGTAGTCCTGGTTCACCCGGGCGCCGCCAATAAACTTGCCTCCCGCGTCCACCATGGGGGTGCCGTCCTTGCCTATCACCCTGGCGGTAACCGCATCAAAGATTGTTTTTCCGAGTTCGGTTGTGGCGTCACTCGTGGCCAATGCCTGCAAGACGGCGCCGGACTGGCCCTCCTCGAAGGTGTATTCCGGCTGCGCGAACCGCACCGCAAGGGTGTGGTCGACGATGCGAATGCGCGTCCGCGGCGAAGGCCACGCCCGGTACTGGTTCTTCTGGGTGCCCACTGACGGATAGCACTCCCACCAGAAATACTCGTCCCCCTCCAGCAAATGGTCCGCTTTGGTCACAATAGGCAGCGTTATGCCGCCGCCCTGACCGTCATTGGCGCCTCCGTCCTGAACAATCTGCCAGAGGCTCCCCCCGGTTTGGGTGGAGTCTGTCGTCACCCTCTTCCCGGCCACGGTCTGCTGGTTGATCGGAAAGTTGCCCTCAACATAGTCATCCCCTGTCGCCGTGTCCGCAGTGGTCACGCACTCGAAGCCCAGCCCGCCCACCGGCGGGATTTCGCCCAACGCAGTAACCGTCTCGCCGAGGTCCCCCTCTGCGAGTGCCGTAGCACCCCCGTGAAGGCCGACCCTATAAAACTTGCCCCTTCCCACGTCGAAATAAATGTTTGGACCGGTGCTAATCAACCGGGTGACCGTCCGGGTCGGCCCCTCCGTCGCCTCGACCAGGTCGAGGATCTCGATGCGCAGCCGGGCGTTGCCGTCCGCCTGCCATGCGCTGCTGCCCGTCCCCGTCGGCACGCACTCCAGCTCGAAGTATTCGCTCGGCTCCCAGATGTTCTCACCGGGAACTTCGGAGTCCAAACTCGTGACTATCGGTATCGACGCCACACCAAAATGAGTGCCGCTGGACGTGAATCCGGCGTTAGCCATCGGGAACGTGCCCCCAACATAGTCCGCTGTCCCGGCGGTGCCCGCATGGGTAGTGCAGGAGAAGCCGATGCTGCCCGGGTCCGCGCCGACGGCCACAATGATCTCGATAAGATCGCCCTCGCGGACGTGACCGACAGCTTCTGCCCGCTTCTCTCCCGTAACTTTAGCCACGACCTTGTAATACTTGCCCTCCCGCACCTGCACCGTCGTACCGTCGGTGTCCGTCCTGGTTACCGTTGGCGGCGACTGCGCACCAGCCGGCGCGTCGCCAACGAACAGGACGGCAACCGCGACGAGCGCGGCAAGCAGCAGCAGCG
>JAJDXU010000247.1 GCA_022823105.1 Dehalococcoidia bacterium | reverse complement strand
TTAACTTCGACGACCCTGACCGGGACGGTTCCCAATATCCGGATAGCTGGCCGGACGTTAAGGAACGGCTTCAGGCTGCGTACCGACACACACGCACGTTTCTGGTGTTAATCGAACACCCTGACGGTGATCAAGAGATGTTCGGTTTCCACGCCCAACAGTCCGTGGAGAACGCGCTCAAGGCCTGGCTGTCGGCTGCGGACCTGGATTACCGCAGGGTGCATGATCTGCAGGAGGTTGCAGACAAGATTTTCGACGACCCGGTCGAGTCAACCACGCTGGCGGCGGCACAACTTAGGCTGCTAATGGAGTACACCAATTTCCCAAGCCGCTACCACCCGAACGAGCTTGAAAACTGGCTCACCCTGTACGCTGTAGAGTACCGCTACGGCGGCACGGCGTTCCGGATGGAAGAGCTGGACCGCGACCGGTTCCGCCACGAGATCGGTCTGGCTGTCCAGACATTCATCAACCGGGCTTACGAACTCACCGACACCGACGAAACCCACGTCAGGTAACCCCCGACAAAAAATTTCACGTCAACCCAACGGCGCCCGACAGCACCCCTGCCAATGTTCTCCAAAGTCCTGGTAGCCAACCGCGGCGAAATCGCGGTCCGAATCAATCAGACCCTCCGCGCGATGGGTATCGCTCCCGTGGCGGTTCATTCAGACGCTGACGCGAACTCTCATCACGTCGCGACTGCGGAGCAGGCCGTGGCCATTTCGGGCAGCTCGGCCGAAGAAACCTACCTCAATATTCCGAAGTTGGTGCAAGCCGCCGTGGATACCGGAGCGGAGGCAGTGCATCCCGGTTACGGGTTTCTTTCCGAAAACCCGGCTTTTGCGCGCGCTTGCGATGAGGCTGGCCTGACGTTCATAGGTCCGTCTCCCACCAGCATGGCGGCGTTGGGGGATAAGCTCGAATCCAAGGTGATAGCCCAGGCCGCCGGCGTACCGATCGTCCCGAACGCTCCTGCTTGCCTGCCGGGCGATCCCCAGGTGCGAGAGTTCTCTGAGCGGTGGGGCTTCCCCTTGATGGTCAAGGCGGCGGCCGGCGGGGGCGGGCGGGGTATGCGCCTGGTCAACGTGCGTGAAGACCTTCAGAACGATATGGAATTGGCCAGCCGGGAAGCCCAGGCCGCCTTCGGAGACGGCCGTGTGTTTCTGGAACGGTATATCGCCAACCCGCGCCACGTGGAGATCCAGGTGCTGGCCGACGCGTTCGGCCACATCATCCACTTGGGCGAACGAGATTGCAGCATACAGCGCCGACACCAGAAGATAGTCGAGGAGACCCCATCCCCCGCGCTCACTCCGGATCTCCGCGAGCGCATGGGCAGAGCCGCCGTCGCACTGGCGCGCGAGGCGGGCTACGTCAACGCGGGGACCGTGGAATTTCTGCTGGACCCGCGTACCGGTGAGTTTTACTTCCTCGAGATGAACGCGCGGCTCCAGGTGGAGCATCCCGTTACGGAAGCCGTTCTGGGACTGGACCTGGTCGAGTGGCAGTTGCGCATCGCCAATGGCGAACCGCTGACCTTGCGGCAGGAGGACATCCAGCCCCGGGGCCACGCCGTCGAGTGCCGCATCTATGCCGAGGATCCCTATCACGACTTCGTGCCATCCACCGGGACCTTGCTGCGGTGGCGTCCCCCCAGCGGCCCGGGATTGCGTCTGGACAGCGGAGTCGCGCAGGGCCACGAAGTCTCCATCTACTACGATCCCATGCTGGCCAAGCTGATCGCCTGGGCGCCGAGCCGGGAACTCGCCCTGCGGAGGATGGAGGTGGCCCTCACGGAGTTCCTGGTTCTCGGCGTGATAACCAACATACCGCTGCTGAGATCGGTGATGCGGCACCCCCAATTCCGACTGGGCGAATACGACACCGGATTCCTGGAATGGAACCCGGCAGTCACATCACCGTCCTTGCCCGGCGAAACGCGCATGTTGGCCCGCGCCCTGGCGGCATGGGCCGCCGATCAGTCGGTTGGGCGCGCACGGGACCGGACGAAGGGCGTGTCCACCGTTACCGTTAGCCCGTGGCGGACAGCCGGACCACGGAGGCTGCCTTGACCCAGAACCACGGCGAGATGCGAGAGTTGTATCCCGTGGCCGGCGACGCCTACCGCTTCCACGCAACGGTCGACGATCCCCGCTATACCTTTGGCTTGGCTACCGAAGCGTCTGAGGAATTGGATTCCGCCATTGTATTGTCGGTGGAATCGTCGGTTGATGGAGAAGGGCTGTGCCGCACCGAATCGGGCCGAACCGTCCCGTTCGCCTGGGCCTGGGTCGGAGCAGAGTTGCACTTGTGGCTCGACGGCGGGCTCCACGTGTTCCAGCGGGTGGAGACGCGGCGGCGGGGCGGATCTGCAGCCTCCGACAGTGCCGGCGATGTCCTCGCCCCCATGCCAGGCTCCATACTGGAGGTGCTGGTACGCGACGGCGATCGGGTGGAGCGAAACCAGACCGTCATGCTGATGGAATCCATGAAGATGGAGTTGGCGATCACCGCTCCTCGCGACGGCGTGGTTCGTCGTGTCTCGGTCGAGGCAGGGCAGCAGGTGGAACGCGGGATGCGCCTGTTGGAACTGACTTCCGAAGACGCCGATGGTTCTTGATGCGATTTGAAATGGGGTTGCATCAGGGCCTCGCGAATCTCCAGGAGATCCCCTCTCTGCCCTTTCCCACCGCCAGTGACACTTCCCCCTTTCCTCTACATCTCACCCATCTTTACCATGGTTAACGGGCGCCTCAAATCTGTCCCGCCGCCATCCCCCGAGCCATCCTGCGAGCCATCCCGATCCCCACGTCCAAACAATGCCCCACTGCCAAACGCCGAACTCCCAGACGCCGCACCCCCAAATCCCCAAAAGCCCGCCAAAACCGTACATATCACCCCCAAAATCGCCCTCAACGCCCCCATTCTCCACCACATCCCAC
>JAJDXU010000228.1 GCA_022823105.1 Dehalococcoidia bacterium | reverse complement strand
TAACGACCCGAGTTACCCCCCAGCCGGCGAGCCAAGCAGAGTGCCGGCCGTCGCCCCCGGCCACGACGACCACGATGTCGTCTGCCTGGGGAGCGATTGGGACCATGGTGTCGGGCTTGCCGTCGTCGATCCAAGCGGGATAGTTGCGGTTGCCCCAGTGTCCCAGACCGGAAAGCTCTTCAATGGACATGCGGGCGTTGGCGTAGATGTACTCGCGGACGTCCTTCTTGGAAAGGCCGTCGGCTGCGATCTCGGCGGCGTGCTCGGGGCTGAGGACGAGGGTCACCTGGGCCCCGGTGCCGATCTGGTAGTAGTTGGAAAACCCGGTGGCGCGGGTCGCCTGTACGAGGGTGTTCAGAACTTCGATGCCGCGCGATACCGTAGTCTCCATGATGGGGTAGAAGGCGCGGATGGCATGGAGCGTGATCATGCTGTCCTCGGGATCCAGTCCGAGTTCGACATGGCGGGGTTCCCAGGGGCTGCGGGACTCATTTTCGGCGAAGCAGAAGGAGTAGCGTCCGGGCATGGCCAGGGTGGCCTTGTCCATGTCGCCGATGATCAGGCCGGCGACGTTGCGCACGAACAGGCGCAGGGCCCGGCCGATGGTGGCGTTGGCGCGGTACCCGGGACCGAAAGCCCCGGAATCGCCATTGATGCCCAGGCGCTCGGCGATGGGCCCGTTGACGATCACGACGGGGGCCGCGCCGCCAGTGGTGGCCTGGCACCCGGCAAGGTTGAAGGGTTGCTGCAACGCGGCCTGCACGCAGGCGACAACCACCGGGAAGTACTCGGGCCGGCAACCAGCCATAACCGCGTTCACGGCTACCTTTTCGATGGTTACCTCGGCGTTGGACGGCTGCGCGACTCCCAACGAAAGTGAGGGGTCCTCGCCCCATGGGCCGAGCATTCTGCGAACGGCGTCTTCGGTGGCGGGGACCACGGGCATCCCGTCGGTCCAACCCTGCTCTTCGTAGTAGTCCTGGATAGCGTCGTAGGCATCCGGCACGTCGATGCGCCGGGAACTGAGGGCACGATTGTTGGTGGACATAGACTCTACTCTTTTGAATGGTTTGACTTTTGCGGGGTTTGCAAGTTCAGGGTGGCGAAGACGCCGAAATGGTCCGAAAGGTCCTGGGGATTTTTGACGGCATTGCTGATCACGCCGAGGGAAGCTGCGCACATGTGGTGATTGATGGCGATGTGGTCGATGGCCCTTCTGACGCTCTTTGCGCCGTGGAATCCCAATGCAGCAGTAGCGATGGTGAGGGAACCTGCATCCATGGCAGAAGCCAAGAGCGGCCGGACGCGATGGTTGGCAGGCGGATATGGATATCGTCGCTGCCCTATCTGATGGTTGAAATCTCCAACCACGATGGCAGGCGCGGAGGCCGTGTTTTTCAGTATATCCGCCAGCAAGTCCAAGTATCCCTCATGGTCCTGCCAGGACTTCTTTCCTTGCTTGATCCTTGAGTTGTGGAACGGGACGCACACGCCGTACAAGGTGATGGGACCTATCGAAGTGTCGGTTGTACCCGAGACAAACCGGCCCGGTGGTAGTTGCGGTGCGCCCTTTTGGTCGACGCTTTCCCATGGAGTACGCGACCACAGCAGCACCTTTCGCCGGAGACCGTCCAACCCCGGCCCGAAGTCGCACTTTGGCCGGATCGTGTATCCGCCGTACCGATTGAGGAACCCGTCATCCGTCTCAGTCAGACAGAGGACTTCGGGTTCATGCTCGAAAATACGTTGCAGAATTATGGGGCGAACCCATTCGGGCTCGCCCCATGCAACGTTCCAATTGACCACTGTCAAAGGCACGACGGACCTTGTCGGCTGATTAACCGGTCGTCGACTATGTTCCGCTGGTGAGCATGTTAGCTATCTGACCTGCGTACTCGTGGGCCATCTGCCGGACCTCGGGGATGGACCGGGGCGCGAGCGGGCTGGGAAGGGCCAGGATCTGAACGGTGGGCATTCCCAGAGAGGTGGCCCGCGCGTGGGCGGCCCGGGTGAAACTTTCGGTGATGACGCTCACGGAGGGAACGCCGCGGCTCTCGGTAAGTACTGTGTCGTGGAGACCCCACGCCGTGCAGCTCCCTCAATCCGCGATTCCGTGCACCACCGCGTCGCACTGCGCTACGAGTTCGTCGATGGTTTCGTCGGCGCAGGGGGCGCTGAAACTGAACTTGCGCAGGTACAGCACTTTCTCGACGGCATACTCCTCTTCCAGGATACCTTGCAGTTCCTGCAGGAAGTTGTCTGAATGGTATTTGCGGTTTTCCAGCAGGCCGATGGTTTTTCCGGCCAGGCCAGGCAACCGACCGGCGGCGGCGCGTTCGGCAGTTTTCTGCTCCGGCCGAGGGTCGAGAATCTGGATTGTAGGAGTGGTCATCGCTTTCCTCCGTGATGAATTTGGTGTGCTTTCCGGATAGAGGAATTCCGGATTCATCCCAGCATCTGGTAGTGTTTTCCTTCGGTCTTGATGGCCGGCGCGACCACCATTTCAGTCTTGTGGAAATCACGAACGGTGTAGGCGCCGCACATGCCCATGGCGACTCGGAGAGCGCCGACGAGGTTCTGTGTGCCATTGGTGACGCTGCTTGGGCCGTGCAGCAGTTGTTTCAGGCTGCCTTTGGTGCCGACGTTGATGCGAGTTCCGCGCGGCAACTCAGGGTGGGCGTTGGCCATGCCCCAGTTGTAGCCGCGGCCGGGGGCTTCTGCGGCCTGGGCGAAGGGAGTGCCCAGCATGACTCCGTCCGCGCCGCTGGCCATAGCCTTGCACACGTCGCCGCCAGTGCGCAGTCCGCCGTCCGTTATGACGCTCACGTAGCGTCCGGTGCGTTCAAAGTAGTCCTCGCGGGCTGCTGCGCACTCGAGGGTCGCAGTGACCTGGGGTACGCCCACGCCGGTGACCTCCCGGGTGGTACATGCGGCGCCGGGGCCGACTCCCACCAGCACACCGTCGATGCCAGTCTCCATGAGTTCGCTGGCGACGTTGTAGCTGACGCAGTTGCCGACGACGATGGGCACTTTGAGGCTCTCGATGAGTTCAGAAAAGATCAAGCCGCGGTAGCTGCGGGAGATATGGCGCGCGGTGGTGACCGTCGATTGGACGATGATGATGTCGGCGCCGGCCTCGACAGCCATAGGGCTGAATTTCTTGGTCGTCTGGGGGGTGAACGCAATAGCAGCGATCGCACCGGATCGTTTGATCTCCTGCACGCGTTCACCGATGAGGTTATCCTTGACCGGCACGCTATAGGCTTCCTGCAGGTATTCGGTCACTT
>JAJDXU010000047.1 GCA_022823105.1 Dehalococcoidia bacterium | reverse complement strand
CAACGACTTCATCGTTGCAGCAGGAGAGGAAGCGGTTTTCTATCCGGCGCTGTTGGATACCATCGCCGCCAACGGCGCCCAACGGCTCGAGCTCTTTTCCATCAGCGAAGACTCCCCCACCCTCGAACTATTGCCCCCGCTGGCCCGGGACCGGGGCTACCGAGTAGAGATCTCCGAGGAAGATGTGGCGCCTCGCGTGCAGTTCACCGGTTCCTGGGACGACTATCTGATGGGATTGAGCAAAAAGGACCGGCATGAACTCCGGCGCAAGCTCCGGCGACTGGAATCCCAGTCCAATTGGCGCTGGTATTGCGTCTCCGACCCCAACGAGGCATCCTCGCGCATGGACACCTTCGTCGACCTCATGCGTCGTAGCGACCCGGCTAAAGCCGAGTTCCTCACTCCGGAACGTGAGGCGTTTTTCCGCCGCATGGTCGAAGCGACGGCGTCCGAAGATGTCCTCAGGCTCTTTTTCATGGAGATGGACGATGCGCCGGTCGCGGCCTCCCTTTGCTTCGATTACAACGGAGCCCGTATGCTTTACAACAGCGGGCACGACCCGGAATATCGGTACTACAGTGTGGGCCTGTTGCTGCATTCTCTTTGCCTGCGGGACGCCCTGGAACGCGGCTACCGTTACTTCGATTTCCTGAGGGGCAACGAGGCCTACAAGTACCGCCTCGGCGGCCAGGACCACCACCTGTATCGCATCAGCCTCGAGCGAACCGGCGCGGGTGTCGCATCGTGAACGGCGCAGGTCGCCCTCGAATAGCTCTCATCGCTTATCATGCCTGTCCGCTGGCCGCCCCTGGCCAGGGCAAATCCGGCGGTATGAACGTCCACGTGAGAGAGTTGGCTCGCACGATGTCCGAGCTCGGCGTTTCCGTGGACATCTTCACGCGCAATCACGACGGTCAGGAATCGGATGCGCTCGGGATCGCGACCAACGTCAACTTGGTCCACATACCGGCGGGACCACCGGACGCTCCCCTTTTGGAACAGTTCGACCACTTGCCGGACTTTCTTGCGCGCGTTCTGCGATACCAACAGAGCCGCCATGCCGAATACACGGCAATCCACTCCCATTACTGGATGAGTGGGTGGGCCGGCCTCAGAATGGCTGCGGTATTGCAGGTGCCGCATCTCGTCACCTTCCATACCTTGTCTCGCATCAAGGAGCAATCTCGTCCCGGTGAGCAGGAACCGCAAATTCGTGGGCAGACCGAAACGGACATTATCGCCAACTCAGATTGCGTTATCGTGTTCAGCGAGCACGAAAGAGATTCGATTGTCAGGCTCTATAATGGAAATACCGGCCGGATTCGGCTGGTTCCCTGCGGCGTGGATTTGGGCCGATTCCGCCCGCTGGGTCGGATGGAGGCCCGCAGCGAACTGGGATTGAACGGCCAGAGAATCCTGTTGTTTGTTGGCCGCATCGAGGCCCTTAAGGGATTGGATCTGCTCATTCATACCGCCGCCCATCTCGATGCCAGCGACCTCAAGGTTCTGGTGGTGGGCGACGCCGCCGACGGAAGCGGCGACTTGATGCGTCTGAGAAAAATGGCGAATGATCTGGACATAGGCGGCTCCGTCGAATTCCTCGGCCGCGTCGCTCAGGAACGCCTGCCGTGGTATTACTCGGCGGCAGACGTCTGCGTGGTCCCTTCGTATTACGAGAGTTTCGGGCTGGTTGCGCTGGAAAGTATGGCTTGCGGCACTCCGGTTGTTGCCTCACGTGTTGGCGGGTTGCCCACCATCGTCCAGCACGGAAAGACCGGTTACCTCAAGTCATGGCGTTGCCCCGAGGCCTTCGCCAATTCCCTCGAGATCATTCTGGCTAATCAAAGCCTCCAGCACAGCATGGGTCGCGCCGCCCTGGAGTCCGCTGGGAGAATGAGTTGGGACGCCGTCGCCCGTCGGCTCCTGGCGATATATCAGGAACTCGCCTCCGAGCGCAGCGCCCCGGAGTTGGCTTGATGCGCCGCACATTCAATCGACGGTCCTCGACGCCGGAGTCGGCTCCGAACCTCCACGACCGCATACTCAGGACCGGACGGCCTCCCCGGCGCAGGTTCACGAGGGCAGCCGGTCACGTGCAGCGTCGGTTGCTTGCCGGCGTGCTCGTTTTCCTGCCAATCTTCGTTACCTATTTCGTCGTCGATTTCTTCTACGGCATCATCGATTCTCTTCTGGACCCGATCATCCGTCAGTTGAATATCCCCCACGGACCCGGTGTGGACGTCACCGACGTCGCTGAGATAATCATCATCATGATCATCTTGTATGGCACCGGATTACTCATTGGTTGGGCCGTAACCAGGCTGATGAATGAACGCGTGCACGACACCATCGGACGCATACCCGTCATTGGCCCGGTCTACAACACGACCCGCCACGGCATCGACTTTCTCTCGGAAACCCAGAACCATCACTACCGGGGCGTTGTCTTGTTGGAATTCCCTCGCCTCGGCGTGCTGTCCATCGGCTTGGTCACGTCCGAATTGGGCAAGCTCCACGGCTCGGACGAGTATTTGTCGGTGTACGTGCCTACTACTCCCGTCCCCTCCTCTGGATATCTCGTGGTCGTGCCCGAAAACCAGGTGACCCCTACCGACATCACGGTGGAAGAGGCCATGCGCATCATCATCTCCGGCGGGATTCTGGCCGGGGATGTGTTCCGCTCCCGGGCCGTCGTTGACAGCTTCTCCTGGCCCGGCCGGGATTGGACGTCGGGTACCGGCAGCCGTACCCCCGGCGCCTCGTCTAGGAAACCGGTTCAGCTGCGCACCAATCCTGAACCGACCGTCACCACTGAACCCCAGGACTGACCCCACGCGCAAACATCGTCGGACGCCGCGGCACGCTGGGTCTCCGTACTTTCGAATCTCAGGAGGACTAACCCACATGGAACTCAATCCCGAACGAGTGCTGGTAATCACCCCTCATCCCGATGATGCAGAGGTGTGGGCAGGAGGAGTGATCGCGAAGTGGGTTCGCGCCGGCGCCCAAATTCACGGTGTTCTCTGCACCGACGGTAGCAAGGGCGCCCCTGATCCGGAAATCCATCCGGCGGAATTGGCGGAAATCCGGGCCCGCGAACAGCTGGCCGCCGCGCAAGTATTGGGCATCAAAAACATCGTCATGCTGGGCCGGCCAGACGGCGAACTCGAAGACACATCCGATTTCCGAAGAGATCTGGTGCGCCAGATCAGGTTGATCAAACCGGAGGTCGTGCTCACCTCCGAACCTTACCGCCGCAACATGCAATGGCATCGTGACCATAGGATCACCGGCCAGGTCGCGCTCGACGCCGTGTTCCCGTACGCCCGCGATCACTTGCACTTCGGCGACCTCTTCGCTGACGAAGGCATCGAGCCTCACAAGACTGCCATGATCCTGTTCTGGGGATCCGAAAACCCCAACGCCTTTGTCGACATCGCGGACGACTTCGACACCAAGATGCAGGCGGTGATGGCGCACCGAACCCAGACCGGCCAACGGACCGAGGACCAGATGCGCGCCTTCATCCACGCCCGCGCCCGCGATGCTGCCGAGGCTGGCAATGCCTCCACGGATGACGACGTGACCGGCCTAAAATTGGCGGAGGCGTTCCGTCGCGTGACCTTCCGCACCTGAGCCCGTCCGCGGATAGTGCCACCGTCGCGGATCAACTGCGTTCCGCGGAATCTCGCCACCAACTCGCCCCGTGTGGAAAGGGATATTGCTTCTCATCGGAACGTTGGCGCTCATCGCGTGCGCCCATCGGGGAGGACTCGTAATCCCGTCCCCGACGTTGGACCCATCTGCCCCCACACTGCAACCTCCTGTAGTCTGGACTCCCCAGGATTCTACGGCCGTCCCGAACTCCATCGCTCCCATCGGTGGGGCGATAATCGACCCCGACCCGTCGGAACTGGGGATTCGCGCCGCACCCACTGAACACCATGCTGTCGATTTGGTGACTAAGCAGTCCGCGGTGATCACCGCCAGCCCGGGCGGCGCTCCGGTCACCGTGCACAATAACGGTCAACTGCTCGGCCGTGACGGTTGCGCTGGGGTCGATTTGGCCCCGGAGGGAGACACCCGATTGACCGTGATATTGCCCGAATCGGGTGAGGAATTCCGCAGCAGGTTTTATCTGGTGGGCTGTTCGGCAGGGAATGCAACCTTGACCATTGTGAGCGAGGGGGAGTTGCTCAACGTTTACGAGTTCCGGGTCCTCGCTCACCAATAGCGCATCAATCTGTGGGTCGGAATCCAAATGACTGCCCAGTGTTACCTGCAATCCTGCCCGCTCGGACGCAAGAGCCACGGAAGTCTCGGATTCCCGTCATCGGCCGATACAGGAATCCAATGACCGCAATAGCTTGGTCCATCAAAGATGTGCCTCCGCTTTTGTTGCTCTATCCCTGCTTTTGCAATAGTGAAGGGAGCCCGCATTTGCAATGCCATCGCCCTGAACGCTGCAAAATAATCTGAGGCCATCGAGAGATCAAATCTGTGGAGTTGGGCTAAAGGTTGACTCACGGGGCTTCGGATTGGGTTTGGACCACATTCAGCAGGTCGCCGATCAGGCTCTGCATGTGATCTGCCTGTTCGTCAATTCTTCTGAACAGCCGACGCGGCCCCGCTGCGTCAAGTTCTAGTGAGGAGTCCAGCCCTGCAACGGCTGTCTCCTTGATCGATGCCAGGGCGCTGAGCAGTTCCTGGCTCACCATGTTCAGAAACTGCGATCTGAGGCGTTCCATTTCATCGAATCGTGTCATGTCATGGAACGCCACAACCACCGCGGTAATTTCCCTTTCCGTTGACAAGATTGGTGCGGCGTTGATGATTGTGGGCACCGACTGGCCATCCGGGAGACGGAAAACCGCTCCCTCCCTGCGGACGGTCTCGCTCGTGCGCAGCGCTCGCAATAACGGGAGATCTTCAATGGGTATCTCCCGTCCGTCCCGCCGCCGGAATGCCAAACGTGGCAACAGTTCCTCCATGGAAACGCCCGATTCGCCGGTGGCGTTGAACAAGCGCTGTGCCTCCTCGTTGACCGAAACAAACTTGCCGGTCCTGGCATCAACTACGATTAACCCCACGGGGGAAGTATCAACGAGCGTTTGAAAGTCGGCGCGTGTCCCTTGTTCGGTGCGGTGGCTATCCAGGTTCATTGTTCCGGACCTGCCCTTGGTCTAAACCTGATATAACAGCCAAAGTATCAACACGATTCCCAGATTGCTCAATAACTTTCAATGCCTCTTTGCGTCAATCGTGGTGACGCATCACGTGTTCGGGATGTGAAAGAACTCTACCCTGCTTTTGTTCGATGGCGTGGTGTACGTGTAAAAAGCGCCCGACGGGTATCGCTTCCGAAGTTGTTCCATCACCCACCGACCTTCTGTGCTGTCGGCATCATGGATTATCACGCACGCCGGAGCTTGTAACTGTTCTTCTATGTCAAACTCTGAAAACGGGACGGCGGTAGGTTGAACTCTGCCCGGTGAATAGCTGGCAATTACCTTGCTGAGCGTCGATTCCGGGTGGACTCCGGCGAACACCGTGTTTCCGGGTTCCCCTTCGCATTGGTGCGTCCGGGACGCCCCCACCGCCAATGATTCTCGGGTGTAGTGGAATTCCTCGTGCGTGCCCACCAGCGCCCGGTACTGGTTCAGGCCCAGCACAGCGACAAGTACCAGTGTCAGCGCGATTGGTGCGGCCGCTCGCATGGCGGTGGTCGGCAATCGCCGCAACTTGCCCGCCGTCTGGTTGTACCCGGTGGCGATGGCTAAACCGCCCAGGAGAGCCAACGCCGGAACCATAGGGAACAACCGCGTTATGGCCGTCGTCGGGTACGGCGACGTGAGGCCAGTTGCCAGGAATGCGACTGCCAGCCAGATCAGGCATAGTTTTGACGCCAGCCTGTCCCACGTTCCGATGGCCAGCCCCAACCCAATGGCCGCCAGGGCGCCCGACACTGGGTCCAGAAGCGCACCGCCAACATAGGTGTGCGAACTCGCATTGAAGAAAACCGCGGGCAGATTCAGCTTGATGTTCGACAGCAAACGCTCGCCGGCCGATCCGACGACCACCGGTGAGTATCCCGCCGGCGTCTGTTCAACCATTTTGGTCAGGATGTCCCCTTGTTCCAGCAGTAGCGTCGGCCATGCCGCCAGCGCGAATCCGGCAATCACCGGCCAGAAACGCAGGTAATCCCGTGGATGTACCGATGCCAACGCCGCCAGCAACATCACCGGGCCAACGATCCTCGCCGAATAGTGAAAATAAAACCCGATGCCCACGCCGACCCCGGCCAGGAAGAGCGGCCACGGGTCCCTGTTCCGCACGCCCATCACGAATGCAACCAGCGTCCAGATCATGATCGGCAACGCGTCCAGGTGGTTGTACCCTCCGTGCAACAATCCCAGCAGGTAATGGCTAGCGGCGAACAGTCCCGCCGCCGCGATCGCCATTCCCCGCCCACCCAGGATCCTCCCCAGCGCGTATAGCCCGAAAACCGCAAGCATCATGCTGGCAACGCCGGTCATCTTCCAACCGAAATGCCCGCCTCCAAATATCCCCATCCACGCCGCTTTGTATAACGTGTTGAACTCTGGATTGTTGTCGTACACGCCGTTTTGGCTGAACGGTTGCGTAGTGCCGCCCTCGAGAGCGGCACGCGCGTGCTCGTAAAACAGGTACTCGTCGCCCAGCGCGGCGTAGCGCCAGGCCGTCAGATTCGGGATGGTAACGACGCCGTAAACGATCAATATAGCCAACAGGGGCAGTGCACCGCGCCAGTTCTCTTTGATGAATTCCCATTCCCTGCTCCTCCGGAGGAGGGCCGGTGTCTTGACCGCTCTCCAAAACCAGTCGGGGACGAACAGCGTCGCAATCGCGCCGATCGACAGCAGCCACAACCCCACGTCCCAGGTGTTGTCCGCGCCGCTCAGCACCCGGAACAGCAACACCCCCAATAACAAAGCGCCAAGGCACGAGAGGATGACTTTCGGCATTAAGGCCATGGCTGGGTCCGCACGCCTCATTGCATCCGCAACCCCAACGCCATTGCCCCGGTCGCGCGGTATCGTCTGCTGGCCCACTGCGGCCGCCCACCACGCGACCGCGCAGATGCCTGCCAGGATCGCGAACACGCCAGCGAGCGGCAATTGGTCCGGCTCCCCCACGTTGAACGTCAGTTGCGCCGCAGCGATGGCCAACAAACCAAAGGGAAGCAAATAAGGCTGGTATTTTTCAGGAATAGCCCATCCCAACATTCGGGTGAGCGACCCCACCGCGCCAGCAAAACGTGGCGTACGCATCCGGTACGCCCCGTGTGCACCGGCGGACATCGCAACTCCACAGTACATGCAGTGCCGGACGCCCAGGGGGTTCGCCACCAGGCAGCCCGGGCACACCGCGTACACTCGCCTGCCGCATTCCGTGCAATCGGGCACCGCCCAATTAAAATCCGCTCCGCAGTGGTGGCATCGTGAAGGGGGCCCAGACGGTTCGACCGGCGCTAAGGCGGAACTCGCGGCCGACACGACCGCGTCGTGACCGCAGGACGGACATACGCCCGCCCGGCTATGCCTGATCGCGCCGCACCGGGCGCACGCCCGGTCAGGGCTCATGCGCGGCTAGAACAGGTGGCAGGCAACCTCGTGGACGGGGGACAACTGCCGCAGTACGGGATCATCCACCGAACACCGTTCCATTACCATCGGGCAACGCGGATGGAAGTGACACCCCGTGGGGGGGTTCAACGGCGACGGCACCTCGCCGGAAATCACCATTTCCTCCCGTTCGATGTCCGGATGCGATGGCAGCGACGCCGCGATCAGCGCTTTGGTGTATGGGTGACTCGGGTTGGCGAACAACTCACGCACCGGTGCCTGCTCAACCATCCGGCCCAGGTACATCACGCCCACTTGGTGGCTCATGTATCGCACAGTAGCCAGGTTGTGCGCGATCAACAGGAAGCTCACACCGTATTGGTCCTGCAGCTGCCTGAGCAGGTTCATGATTTGGGCGCGAATCGACACGTCCAGGGCTGAAACCGGCTCGTCAAGCACAATCAGCTTCGGACGCAGGGACAACGCCCTCGCAATCGCGATGCGCTGCCGCTGCCCGCCGCTGAACTCGTGCGGGTAATACTCGCCCTGCGCTTGGCGGAGGCCCACGTCTCGCAGCAGCGTTTCCAGGTGCTCTTGGGCTTCGTGCTTGCCCATCGGTTGGTTCGTCAGCAACGGTTCCAATATGATCGACCCGACCCTCATCCGAGGGTTCAGGGAACTCCACGGATCCTGGAAAACCGCCTGCACGGAGGCGCGGTATTCTCGGCGTTCCGGTCCCGTCAACCGGCTCGCGTCCTTGCCGTTGAACTTCATCACCCCCTCGCTGGGCGTTTCAACCTGGAGCACCATCCGCGCCGTGGTGGTCTTGCCGCATCCCGACTCTCCCACCAGGCTATAGGTCTCGCCTTCCTTGATCTGGAAGGAGACCCCGTCGACGGCTTTGACTTCCCCCACCAGCCGACGCAGCAGCACACCCCGCGTTATGGGGAAGTATTTCCGGATATTCTCCAGCTCGATGATCGCGTTGCCATTGCCATTGCTGGCGGGGACGGCAGCGTCCGCCACTGGTTGGGTCATCAGCGAGCCTCCTGATTGGCGAATTCGGGAACCAGTCGCCAGCACGTCGCTACATGGCGTTCGTCAGAGACCACGGCTGGCGGGAACTCTTCCAGGCATCTGTCGAAAACGTACGGACATCGGTCGGCGAAAGAGCATCCGGGTGGGAGATTGTCCAGCGCCGGCGGCTGTCCTTCGATTGAGTAGAGGAAGTCGATGTCCTCGTCCACGTTGGGAACGGATCGCATCAACGCCTCCGTGTATGGGTGCTGTGGGTTGTTGAACAGCGCCCGCACATCCGCAATTTCGGCGATTCGACCGGCATACATCACCGCCACGCGGTCGCACATTTTCGCCACGATTCCAAAGTCGTGGGTGACGAATATGATCGCCATGCCCGTCTCGTCCTGCAGTTCCTTCAGCAGAGCCAGGTATTGGTATTGGATCGTTGCGTCCAGCGACGTGGTCGCCTCGTCGGCGATCAGGACGTTCGGAGAGCCGGCCATGGCGATCGCGCCCACCACCCGTTGTCGCATGCCGCCGGACATCTGGTGCGGGAAGTTCGTGAACCGCGAGTCGGGCGCAGGAATCTTCACTTTGGACAGGAGTTCTATGGCGCGCTGTTTCAGGCTCGTGCTGCGTTGGGTTTCATCGCTTTGCCGCAGCGTCTCGATGACCTGGTTTCCAACCGTATAGACCGGGTTCAGGGAGGTCATCGGGTCCTGAAGGATCATGCAGATCTCTTTGCCCCGAATCTGGCGCATCTCCGCGGCTGATTTCTCCAGCAGGTTCTCGCCCCGGTAGAGAATTTGCGATCCATCCTCGATCCGACCGGCCGGTTGTGGCACCAGCCCCATGATCGATAGCGACGTCATGCTCTTGCCCGAACCCGACTCTCCCACCACACCCAGCGTCTCTCCAGGGTAGAGTTCGAAGTTCACCCCATCCACCGCCTTGACCACGCCGGTGCGCGTGTGGAAATACGTTCGGAGGTCCTTTACTTCCAATATCGGACGAGAATCAGCGACTGCCATGTGTCCCTCCTCAGTGCCGGGCGTAGCGTAACGTAAACATTACCCAGTGGCAAGACCGGCATCGATGAACCGAGTGCCTGACGGCATTTTCTTGTCAAATGGCTAAAATTTCCAAAAATTCGCCTGTGCTGTTCTGCGCGACTCCGGCGTTCGACGTTTAACATCTTAAAAACTGTTTCCTCCGTGTTAGGGCCTGCCAGCCGGCCAAATATTTCTTTTGGAGCAGACACATGAATAACCTTTTTTTGCGGCATAGCGCCAGATCCAGAGTCGCGGCCATTTTCACGGGACTCCTGATGCTGACCACCTTGTTGGCCTCCCTGGCCGCGGGACCGGACGAGCCCAAGGCATCCAGTGTCAACAACGACTGGGAAGTCTTCGAAGGCCATGCCTACGCCGACAACCGCGCCGCCCCGTCGGGAGTCTCGCTGGTCGCCTGCCTCGGCGGTTGCGAACACGGATTCCAGACGGAACCGGTCATCACTGGCGAAGACGGCATATATCAGGTCCGGGTTGAACCGGGCCAGATCCGCCCTGATGGACGTATGGTCACCTTCTGGTTACTCGACGACTCCGGGCGCGTTGAGGCGGACCAGGATGTTTTGTTCCGCGGCCAGGGCGAAACCCGCGTCCTGGACCTCAACTTTATCGACCTGCCGACGGCCGTGATCAGCAACCCTTCCGGTAACGTTGCGGCCGGCTCGGCTGTCGCCGAGAGTTCGAACGCAGGGACCGGATCCGGAGATGGCTCGGCCTCGGATGCCGGCGCTCGGCCGGCCAACGGCGGGGTCACCACCGATCTGACCGTTCCCTCCGGCAACGAGCTCGGGTTGGTGCCGTCCGACTCACCTCAGTCGTATTTGAACTCCGTTAGCTACGGGGGAATGCCGTTGCTGCCCGGCTTCGTCATCGTACTCGGATTGCTCATCGCTATGGTTGGAGTCTCCCTTCTGCTGTACCGGCGAAGGCTGACCTGGCAATAGCCGATTCGGCGCAATCAACAAGGGGCGGGTCGAGTATCCGCCCTCTCCCGTACCCGGTTCGCGCAACCTGCAACTGCGAGCGCCCCCGCCGCCCTAATTCAAGTGGCACGGACAGCAATATCCGTGCCAAAACGCCCAACTTTTTGTGATTCACCTGCCTTTGGTGGCAAAAAAGACGTGCCATCGCCCCCATCATCACCCAAATCCCACAAAAACTCCAACGCACACAGCCCTGCCGCGCTGACATTGCTGCCTTGCTCTAACCCTCCCTCCATCCGTACCATACTACCCAGCGCCGTAATTCCAACCCGACACCCAGGCCCGCGACAACCGCCCCAATGCCCACTACCCAACACCGCGAACCTCCTCCCCAACCCGCTCATTCGCCCGCCAACTCCGCCAAAAACGCCTCCAAAACCCTGCCATCGGCCCCCAATTCAGCGCCACGACCCGCCAAACGCCCTACTTGAATGGGCGGAACCGAGAGGAAATGAGCGGGAAATCGGCTTTTCCTTCC
>JAJDXU010000137.1 GCA_022823105.1 Dehalococcoidia bacterium | reverse complement strand
GGAGCAACACGTCCACCAGCCAACCCAATGCCGCGACCTTTCACATCAGCCACAGCGACGTCACCCGGGTATTCACGGACGTGCTGACGCCGGCGGACAGCCCGCCGGATGCTTATTTCGTACTGAAGAAAGACATCCCGCTGGTGATCATTGACAGCCTGGATCAGTACTGGGCAGCCGAATCCAAGAAGGCGCTGCCTCTGAACGGCCTGCGGGTCCCCATAGCGGCGGACACCGTGCAGGATGCCAAGCGCGAGTTGGCGGCGGACCTGGCAGCGCAGTTACGGCTGCTCCTCATGCTTTCAACCGGTGGAACGACGTTGGCGCCGCAACTGCAACAGAACCTCTTGATGCTGAGCGACTATTTGGAGCCGCGCCGTTAATTATCGGCAGGGGCGGGCGTCGTTTCGAGATCCGGCGGCAGAGTGAAAACTGCCTGCCCTTCTTCCCGATGGGAATGGTTCACGAGCGCCAGCATGATCTGCTGGTGGCTGCGGCGGAACTCATCCCGGAGTTCCTGACCGAGCCGAGCCATGTCCTCCTTATGTTCCCGGCGGAACTCCGCCATGTCCTCCTTATGTTCCCGGCGGAACTCCGCGATGTCTTCCTTCAACTCGGCCCGCAACTCGTTGTGCTCCTGACGGGTGGGCAGACGACCCAGCCGCAATGCCATAAACACCACGATGCCCACAAAGGCAATTATCGCGCCGCTGTTGACCGTAGAAAGCGCGATGATGAAAGAGAACGGCACTTCAACCGTCATAAACTATCCAACTCCCTGTTTCGGGCGATTATACCAGCAGGGAAGGCGCAGGGGCGCGTTGTGATTCGCCGCGGTGACGTTTTAGAAGTTCAAGCCCACGAAGTCCGAGTCTGCGAATTGATCACCTTGTGGAATGAAAGTCTTCGCGTCCATCTGGGCATCCGCTTTCCGGCGAAATATTTCTGACAGCAATCGGAACCGATCACTTTGCCCACCGACCGAATCGACGACGACTTGCAAATGTCGCCATTCCAGATGCTTCCAGTAAGTGTCGTCATCGCCGCCTTCTTCCAGAATTTCCCGCAGTGTCGTTCGGGATATTGTTGCTTCGCCGGACTCGCCCGACGATAGTCGGAAAACCTTCCGGTCGATGATGTTATCTCCCTGCAACAAATAGCCGGCATTTCGAAATATGAAGACTTCGCCCAGCCCGAAGCGCCGCGCTACCAGTGTAGGAAGCCGGTTATCGCCGGCGGCGTACGATTCCACTGGCATAGCTCTTGTTTCCGTCAGCTGTGCGGATTCTTCATCATCAACGGGAGCCCGATAGACGTGCCCCTGCTCGTTGGTGATTTCCCACGCACCGATACCGGAAAGGATGCATAGCACCGATAGACAATCCTGCGACGAGTCGGCAGCATCGTTCAATTTTTCGGCGGCATCGTACCAAACGGTATAGCCGTCAGGAATACTGTACGTTTCCATTGTTTCTGCTTTGCAAAGTAGAGGGCGGGTTTGAAACCCGCCCCTGAGTTTTACGCCTAATTGCCGAACCTACTATCCGCCTTTGGCGTCCTGAATGGCCTCGAGGACGCTGGTGGGAGACAGGGGCAACTTGTTCACCCGTACGCCGGTGGCATGGTAGACAGCGTTGTGCAATGCGGCCAGAGGCGGGATGATGGGGGCCTCTCCGACTCCGCGCAGTCCGTAGGGATGGCGCGGGTTCGGGACCTCGATGACCACCGTGTCGATCATGGGCATATCGAGAGCGGTGGGCATGCGGTAGTCCAGGAAGGTTGAGTTGAGCATGGTCCCGTCGGGGGCGTAGGTGTAGTCCTCGGATAGCGCCCAGCCGATGCCCTGCATCGTACCTCCCTGCATCTGGCCCTCGACGTAGCTGGGGTGGACCGAGGTTCCAGAGTCGATGAAGGCGGTACAGCGCAGGATGTCGACCTTGCCAGTCTCAGGGTCCACCTCGACGTCGATGATGTTGCCGGCGAAGATCGGACCCACGCCGGTGGACGTGGCAGAGGCCGACGCGGTGAGCGGGCCGCCGGTGCGCATCATGCGGCTGGCAGCGTCGGCGATGGTCATGCTCTCCTCGGTGGTGGTGCAGGTGAACACCCCGTCCGCGAACTCGACCTGATCGGGCTCGACTTCCCAGACCATAGCGCAGCGCTGGGCCATCTGGTCGCGCAGGTCTTCAGCGGCAGCGATGGCAGCGAGGCCGGTGTCGAAAGCGATGCGACTGCCGCCGGTGGAGGCGGTCCAGCCGACGGTGTCGGTGTCCACCACGGTGGGCGCAATCTGGTCGATGTCGATGCCCAGGGTTTCGGCGACCTGCATGGCGACGGCGGTGCGGGTGCCACCGATGTCAACGGAGCCGGTGATGAGGTTCAGGGTGCCGTTGGAATTGACGTTGATGGTGGCCGATGAGGCCTGGCCGGCCTGCCAGCGGAAACCGACGGCGATGCCACGGCCGCGGTTGGGGCCTTCCAGCGGGGTCCGGTTGTGGTCGCTGTTCAGCATGGCCTCTTCCAGTTCGCGGCAACCGAAGACGCGGTGGGGAACGCCATTGGGCATACGGTCGCCCTCCTGGACGGCGTTCTGCATGCGGAGTTCCATGGGGTCCCTACCAAGGATCTCGGCCAGTTCGTCAACCACGGCTTCCACGGCGAAGGCGACCTGAGGCTGGCCCGGGGCGCGGTAGGCCTGCACCTTCTGCTTGTTGCAGACGACGTCATAGCCATCCACCAGCATGTGGTCCATCTTGTAGGGACCAAAGCCGGTGAGCGCGCCGCCGCCCACCGGAGAGCCGGGGTATGCGCCGGCTTCGTAGACCATGTAGAGTTGGCCGGCGACCATGGTGCCGTCGTTCTTGACGCCCATCTTGCAGCGCATGAAAGTGGCGGAAGCGGGGCCGCTGCCGACAAAGACGTCGGTGCGATCCATGGCGACCTTGACCGGCTTGCCCGTCTTCTTGGACAGGACGGCGGCCACGGGATCGGTGTAGGTGATGCCCTTGGCGCCGAATCCGCCGCCGATTTCCATGGGCACGACCTTCACCTGGCCTTCGGGGACGCCGATGATGGCGGCGGTCTGGGCGCGGACGTTGAAGATGCCCTGGGTGCTGGTCCAGACGGTGACGCGGCCGTCGGCGGACCACATTGCGGTGGAGACATGGGGCTCGATGTAGCCCTGGTGCACGGTCTGGGTGTCAAATTCCCGCTCGATGACGATGTCGGCTTCGGCGAAGCCCTCATCAACGTCGCCGACCTTGTGCTGAATATGTCCGGCAACGTTGCTCTTGACGCCGGTATCGTCGCCGCGAGCGAACCGTTCCATGCGGAAGTAGGTGGTCATGTCCTCGTGGAGGAGGGGCGCGCCTTCGGCCATGGCATCGCGCCAGGTCAGGACGGTGGGCAGCACCTCGTAGTCCACCTCCACCAATTTCATGGCTTCCATGGCGATGTGGGGGCTGGTGGCGCAGACGGCGGCCACGGCGTGCCCAACATAGAGGACCTTGTCCTTGGCCAGCAGGTTTTCGGCGATCATGCGGGCGTTGCCCTGAACCTCGGCGAAGTCAATCATGCGGTTCTCGATGATCGGGAAGTCAGCGGCGGTAGCGACGGCAACAACGCCGGGCACCGCTTCGGCCTTGCTGGTGTCGATGCTGCGGATGCGAGCGTGACTGTGGGGGCTGCGCAGCATCCGCGCGTGGAGCATGCCCGGCAGGTTGATGTCTGCACCGTAGCGGGCGGCTCCGGTCACCTTGTCGACACCGTCGTGGCGCACGGGGCGGGTGCCGATGACACGGTATTGCTGTTCAGGCTGGACGGATGTGGTCATGGGGTTCCTCCTGGCGATGGTAGCGGCGGGAGAATGGGGGGTTGGAATCTATTTGACGAATTCTGGCAGGAAATACTCCCGTGTCGGGTCCGGGGGCATTCCCGGCATGTCGGCGGGGACGACGCCGTCGCTTTCGATGGCAGAGCGGACGATACCCTTGTTGAAGGGGCTGATGTCGTCGTCGTCTATGAAGTCCTTGACGGGCATCCAGAGGCACTCCTCGATTTCCTGCTCGCTCATCTTGATCTCGTGGGTGAGCGCACGCAGTCGGCATACGAAGTAGATGTCTGATTTGCCGTAGCGGTATCCGTGCCAGTGGCGGAAACAGGACAGGGCCTCGAATGTGGCGTGAACGCCGGTCTCCTCCAGCACCTCGCGCACGATGGAGTCCACGATGTGCTCACCCGGCTCCAGGGCCCCTCCAGGCAACTTGTAGAAGGGCGGGCGGTTGTCGATGCGATAACGTTCGCACACCACCAGCAGTTCTTCTTTGTCGTTGAGGACCACGCCGCCGGCCCCAACATAGTGGGTGGCATAGGGCGGTATGAAGGAGTCCGGGATCAACATCAGGGTAGCGGTGATGCTGTCGGAATCGGCGTGATGGTAGGTGAACCCGCGATGGGTGGCGATGGGCACGTGGCTCGCCAATCCGATGGGTATGTCCACCCAGGCGACCTCGTACCCGGCTTCGCGCCATTCGGCAATGGATGCGTCCAACGAAGCGGCGAAATCGTCGGGATCGGAGGGCAATTGCGCGGAATTGACCACGACGCCACGGAATGGATTGGGCGTGGCAGCGAGGGGAGAAACCATACAGCGGCTCCGTGTCGATTCGGGTGGTATGGAACGGCGGCAGTATAGCACAAGGCGGTTGAATCGACGGGGAAAAGGGTACCACCGCGGAACGATGAGAGCAGACCGGGCGCCGGATTTGGGTTGATATTGATTATTGACACGGTCAACGGGAATGCATAAAATCGCCGTGATTCGATATAACGAATAACGTCGCAAATACCAGTATTACGGCTGTTTACTGATCATATTTCCCCTGCTTTATAGGGATACATGATATATGACCCGTTTATTTGCCGTTTATCGATGGAGTAAACAGACAACCGAATCCAAAAGGCAATCGCGATCCAACGGGATAAGACGCAGTTCAGGAGGAGCGATCATGCTGATGCGACGATTCCGGTATCCGGCTTTCCTAATACCCGCGTTGTTAACACTGTTAGCGTTGTTGGCGATAGGGTGCGCCGGAGCACAGGTCACGGAAGAAACCGATTCAACATCCGCGACCACCGGCGATACGACCGCGGCCAGCCAGGCGCAACCACAGTCTCAGCCGGCCCAACCGGCGCAGCCACAGGCCCAGCCCCAAAGCCAAACCCAGGCTCAACCGCAGCAACAGGCGCAGCCAACCGCCCAACCGCAAGCGCAAACGGCCCCGCAACCGGTGGCGACGGCAGTCCCGCAGCCGGCCCAACCCGTGCCGTTTGCTACCCGAGTTCCGGCGGCGTTGCCATCCGAGGTCGTCGATGATCCCATCAACAGGGACGTTTACTCCAACGCCGAGTGGGGCGGGATATTGCGACGCGGCGGCTATTACGACCCGGCGCATTACGACCTTCTGCAGGTGTCAAGCGTCACCAACTCATTCAAGCAGATGATGCTGTACAACAACATCCTGCGATACAACCCCCTGGACGCGGGCAAGACCATCATTCCCGACCTGGCAACAAGCTGGGACGTGTCCGAAGACGGGCACACCTGGACTTTCCCGCTGCGTGAGGGTGTGACGTTCCACGACGGCACGATCCTGAACGCCGATGACGTTGCGGCGTCCTGGACCCGCGTGATCGATCCTCCGACGGGAGTGGTGAGCGCACGCCAGGGTTTGTACACGCCGTTCGGCCCGTCGATCGAGGTGATCGACCCGCTCACGGTGCAGTTCACCTTTGAGAAAGCGCCGCCGCTGAACTACGGCCTGAATGCCTTTGCCCTGGAATGGCACGGAGTTTTCCCGAAGTCGTTTTTGGAGGAGCACAACTACGACCTGAAGCAGTCCGGGCAGTTTGCGCCGAGTACCGGGGCATTCAAGTACCTGGAGCACCAGGAAGGCGAGGTCTGGAAGAACGAGCGGTACGAGAATTACTGGAACGAAGGGCTGCCCTACCTGGATGAGGTCTGGACTTACCCGTTGGAAAACAGCACCAACCGTTCGGCGGCGCTGCTGGCAGGCAACGTGGACTACGCTCAAACCATAGACCCCGAAGCCTACAACCGCATGTTGGACGATGACCGCTTCGTGGCGGAGCCGTTCTCGTCGTATTCGTACGGCGGCATCTGGTTCAACATGGACAAGGAGCCCTGGAGCGACCCCAGGGTCCGCAAGGCGATGTGGCTGGCCTTCGACCGCCTGGCGGCCCATGAGATCGTGAGCGAGTGGCTGTTCGGCTATCCAGGCGGCGGCGGCTGGACACTGCCCGACCAGGCATACCAACTGCCCCAGGCGGAAATCGACGCCAGGGTCGTATTCGACCGGGACGCGGCGGAAGCCGAGGCCAAGCGGCTGATGGCGGAGGCGGGCTACGCCGACGGCATCAAAAACGTCGACCTGATGCAGCGGCAGCCAAACAGCCCCTGGTATTCGGCGATGGCACAGATGGCGGACCTTGAGTTCCAGCGCATCCTGGGCATCGAGTCGACCATCAGGGCTGTGCCGTCGGCGGTGTGGTTCGAGGAATTGGCCAATCGCAACTTCGACATCACGGTGGGGGCCATCGCATCGCCGTTCATCGACCCGTCGGCCTACATGAACAGCTTCTATCGCTGCGGCGGTGGTGAGAACCACTCGAACTACTGCAACGAGGAGTTCGATGCGGTGATGTCTATGGTGGACACGGAGGCTGACTTCGACAAGCGGTTTGAACTGGTTCAAAAAGCGGCCCGGATCCTGGACGAGGACCCGCCCGTGGTCACTTGGTGGTACAACCGCACCCTGGCCGCGTGGCGTTCGTGCGTGCACGGCATCGAGGGCAAGCACGGGGCGCTGGTCCACAATCTGGACCGCATGGATACCGTCTGGATGGACTCCGAGTGCCGGGATTAAGCGCACGATTCGCATGTCCCGCGACGAGGATATTGGGGGCAGGTGCTGGAGCCTGCCCCCACCCGTCTCACCTGGCCCTGGCGCCGGCCGATCAGGAGCGTGCCATCAGGTTCACACGAGCGAACGCCGCCATCCATCGGCAATATGACATATTGACATCGGCAATAGCACTCCCTAAAATCCCGACAGTCGCTGAAATCAGAATTCGTCGCCAACCCGGCCAATGTTGAAGCATATTATTTGTAAATAAGGCAACGGCCGCTTTATTCATTACAAGCGGAGATATTGATGCGGATTACGCTTTGTGATGATGTGGCGCGTAGATAATCGCAGCGACTGATTCCAATAACTCACGGGGCACAAGGCACCCGAGGAGGCAAAGTTGAGAGTGCAACGCTTCTTTAGATCTCCCATCGCTGCGCTAAGTATCGCGCTTGCGATAGCCTTCCTCGCCGCGGTTGCCTGCGGCGGCACGGCGCCGGCTCCGGCCGAGCAGACCGCGCCGAGTGATTCAGGCGCCGGCGGGTCCGCTGCCGCTACCACCGGCGACTCCGGCGGCGGCGGGACAACCAACGCGGGATCAGGATCAGGGAGCGGTGGCGGAGCGGCGCAGCCGGCGGCTACCCGAGTGCCACCGACCCCACGTCCGACCACTCCGCCCGACGCGACGCCCACCCCTCTGCCGGCGGCGCTGCCGTCCGAGGTGCTCGCCAACCCGGTGACCAAGGACGCGTACGCCGACGCGCAGTATGGCGGCATCCTGTATCGCGGCGGGTACTTCGACCCCGCGCACTACGACCTGATGCAGGTCTCCAGCGTTTCCAATTCGTTCAAGCAGATGATGGTCATCAACAACCTGCTGCGGTACAACCCGCTGGACGCCGGCAAGACCATTATCCCTGACATCGCCACCAACTGGGACGTTTCCGAAGACGGGACAGTGTGGACCTTCCCGCTGCGCGAGGGAGTCCCGTTCCACACGGGTGAGATCATGGATGCCGACGACGTTGCCGCGTCATGGTCGCGGGTGATCGACCCGCCGGCCGGCGTGGTCAGCGCGCGCAAGGGACTGTATACCCCCTTCGGGCCGTCGATCCAGGTGATTGACCCGTTGACGGTCCAGTTCACCTTCGAGAAAGCGCCGCCGTTGAACTACGGGTTGAACCTGTTCGCTTTGGAATGGCACGGCATTTTCGAGAAGAGTTTCCTGGAAGAGAATAACTACGACCTCAAGATCAACGGGGCCGACGCGCCCAGCACCGGCGCCTTCCGGTTCCTGGAGCACCAGGAGGGCGAGGTCTGGAAGAACGAACGCTTCCCGGATTACTGGAACGAGGGGCTGCCCTACCTGGACGAAGTTTGGACCTACCCGCTGGGCAACAGCACGGCCCGTTCCGCCGCGCTGCTGGCCGGGAACGTGCAATACTCTCAGACCATTGACCCGGCGGCCTTCGAGATCCTACAAAACGACGACCGCTACGAGGCGCAGCCGTTCTCGTCCTACTCCTACCTGGCGGTGTGGATCAACACCGACCGGGAGCCGTGGAACGATCCACGGGTGCGCAAGGCCCTGTGGCTGGCGCTGGACCGGGACGCCATCCACGAGGTGGTAGGCGAATGGCTGTACGGCTACAAGGGCGGAACCGGCTGGACCTTCCAGGACCAAGCGTTCCAGCTTCCACAGGCCGAGATTGACCAGCGCATGGTATTCGACCGGCCGGCCGCCGAGGCTGAGGCCCAGCGGCTGATGGCCGAAGCAGGCTACGGCGACGGCATCAAGAACGTTGACCTGATGCAGCGCGACCCCAACAGCGCGCACTGGACCGCGGCCGCCCAGGTGGCCCAGCTTGAGTTCCAGCGCATCCTGGGCATCGAGTCGGAGATCCGCCCGGTGGCGTCCGCCGTGTGGTTTGAGGAACTGGCGAACCGGAACTTCGACCTGACCATTGGAGGCATCGCGTCGCCGTTCATCGACCCGTCCGCCTACATGAACAGCTTCTACCGCTGCGGCGGCGGTGAGAACCACTCCAACTACTGCAACCCCGAGTTCGACGCCATCATGGAACAAGTGGACGCCGAACCCGACTTCGACAAGCGGTACGCGCTGGTGCAGGAAGCGGCCAAGATTCTTGACGCTGACCCGCCCACGGTGGAGTACTGGTACAACCGCACCCTGGCCGCATGGCGCACCTGCGTACACGGCATCGAGGGCAAGCACGGCGCGCTGGTCCACAACCTGGACCGCATGGACACCGTGTGGATGGAAGAAGAGTGCCGACAGTAACCGTTCGACCGGGGCGGGCCTGAAACCCGCCCCGCAAAATCCGGCTTGCCGGAAAGGGTGATCAGGACAATCAACCCGGGGAGGGCGTGATGCAAAAATACATCCTGCGCCGCGTGCTGCTGGCGATTCCGGCCCTGATCGGGTTAACCATCATCATATTCCTGGTGATGCGCATTCTCCCGGGCGACGTGCTCACCGTCATGTTCGGCGAGGAGGGCACCCTGCAGCTGAGCGAAGAGGACCGTCAGCGCATCATCGCCAGCCTGGGGCTGGACAAGCCGATCTACCTGCAATACGTGGACTGGCTGGAGGACATCGTAACGCTGAAGCTGGGCCAGTCGTTCTGGCGTTCCCACACGGTGATGGACCTGATCCTGAACCGGGGCCCCATCACGCTGGAAATTGCCATCCTGTCAGTGATCATCTCGTGGGTGATTGGGCTGCCGGTTGGCATACTGGCGGCCATGAAACGCAACAGCGTCATGGACTACGCGGGAAGGTTCTTCTCCATCCTCTTCCTTGCGATACCAAACTTCTGGTTAGGCACGGTCATCGTGCTGACGCTGGTGCTCACCCTGGAATGGAAAGCGCCGCTGGGGGTGATCAACATCTGGGAGGACCCCTGGAAAAACCTGCAGATCGTATGGGGGCCGGCGCTGGTGCTGGGATTGGGGCAAGCGGCATACGTATGCCGGATGTCGCGCTCGGCGCTGCTGGAAACTATCCACGAGGACTACATCCGCACGGCGCGGGCCAAGGGACTGGCGGAGCGCCTGGTGATCATGCGCCACGCGCTGCGCAACGCCATCATGCCCGTGATCACGCTGTCGGGCGTGTTGCTGGGGTTCCTGATCGGCGGGTCGGTGGCGGTGGAGCAGGCGTTTGGAGTGCCGGGGCTGGGGCGTACCCTGGTGGCGGCATTCTTCGAGCGGGACTACGTGGTGATCCAGAACCTGGTGCTGCTGTATGGCATCGTCTTCGTCATGACCAACCTGCTGGTGGATATATCCTACGCGTGGATTGACCCTCGCATACGGTACAGCTGAACCGGACACGCTCGACAGGAGGATTCTCGTGGCACAGGTAAATCCGGCTACAACCACCGGAGCCGAG